>SKYW01000243.1 GCA_007127695.1 Balneolales bacterium
GAAAGTTACAAACCACCGCGCTTCTGGTATTTTTCCTTTGTCTCTCTCCCGTATTTTCGGGGCCGGCCTATGCTCAGGATGCCTACGATATCGAAAAAGCCACCTATGACAATGTGATGCTCGACGTCGGCGAGTACACCCAGGACACCCGTTACCTGGAGTTCAAGCCCGACGGCACAAGAATGTACGTGGTAGGCCGGACCACCATGAACATCGCCGAGTTCAACCTGAATACCCCTTGGGATATCAGCACTGCGGAATACGTCAGGGAATTCGACCTTTCCGGCGAACTGGGTACCAAAGTGGCTTCCCCCAGACCTCAGGGCCTGTTCATCAACAAAAACAACGGCCAGGACATGATCGTGGTCAACCGGTTGGAAATTTTCCAGTACAGATTATCCGAACCCTGGAACATTACCACAGCCGAAATTACGGGACACGTGGATATGCGCGTTCCCACTTCCCGCATCCAGGGCATCACCGTGAGTCCGGACGGTCTGAACCTATACATCGACGACCGGGAAAACGGATACGTCTTCCAGTTCGAAATGGACATGATCTGGAACATCGAGACCCTGACACTCCGTTACATCCTCGATTTCAAGGAAGAGCACCGGGACACCAGAGGCAACGACATCTCATCCGATGGCAAGCGCCTGTTCGTCCTGGACCGCACCCGCAGACAGGTCCTGTACTTCGACCTGCAGGAACCCTGGATCATCCGGAACGCCGAATTCAAAGGCTTTGTCTGGGTCGCCCGCCAGACCCCCGAACCGGTGTCCGTGCGCTGGAATCCGGAAGGAAACCGGTTCTTCGTGGTATGCGCCCGAAATGAGCGGATTTTCCAGTACAGCATCAATCAATAACTGCTCATAAAGAACTGCCGTCGATTTTGCAGCTGTCTTTTTCCAGCTGACCAGAAACGAGTCCTGCAATGTGGTGGGTGGTTTGCACAATGCAAGCCGCTCATCACATTGTTTTTTTCGGGATGGCAAAACAGAGAATCCTCGTGAGTTAACCACTCTGACTAACGAGACCCTGTGTTGCGATCATCCCTTTACTTCTCCGAATAGCTGATGAAGCCCACCTCATCTGGATGATCCTGCACCCATTCATCGCCATTAAACTTGCGGAGCGTGATCAGGCCAACGACATCCCCGGCGCCGGCTATTGTGAAAACAAGGCCAAAGAGAAACATCTGCCCGTTTCCGGTAATCATGGCAATCGCCGCAGGAATCAATCCCAGGGCAATCATGGGCATTGCCGCTCCAATCCTGTAGTGCTTGACCTTGAGGGGTTCGGCGCAATGGCAATACGGCGTGAGGTACTTCCATTTCATCCCGTATTCGATAGACTTCACACCTGATTTCGCAAAAAGGGCCCACGCGAAACCATGCATCAGTTCGTGGATTACAATTCCGACAACAAGAACGATCATCGCAGGAATAAAACCGAACTGGAATGGAATCAGATTGTTGCCCCAAATAAGCAGATACGGAATAACAAGCACCGCTCCCATTGGTATTGCTGCCATCGCACCGAATGCATTCGCACTGGCGAAGCTCATCGTGTGCTCTTTGGCAATGTGCGATGATTTTGCTTTTTCATTCATACGCCGGCCATGTTACGAGTGATTCAATAAGATTTTCCATGATCCTTGCCTCTGACTATTGCATATGCATCTGTCGATCATCTGCGGATTGCCTGTCGATCTCTTGCCAATCGCCCGTCAATCGCCTGTTGTTCGCCGGCGGATCACACCGGCCGGATTCACCGGCTGCCTCACACCTTCCGCAATCACCGGAACACCATCCACAATCACCCATGACATCCCCTCCGCCAGCCGGTGCGGCTCTTCAAACGTCGCCCGGTCGCGCACCGCCACCGGATCAAACACCACCAGGTCGCCCGCAAACCCTTCCCGAATCAGCCCCCGCGGCACCGCCACCTGCCCCGGATCGTCCAGTCCCAGGGTGGATGCGGTCAGTCCCGTCATCTTGTGCACAGCCTCCTCCAGCGAAAGCACCCCCTCTTCAATTACATACTGGCGGATGATCTTCGCGAAACTGCCGTATCCACGCGGATGACGCATGGTCGGACTGCCATCGCTTGAGACCATGACCAGCGGATCCAGAAGCAGTCGCCGGACCACATCCTCATCCATCACGAAATAGGCCGCACTGGCACTTCCCGGAGGGATGTCGTCGATGAGCACATCTTCAAACGGCTTGCCCAGCGAATCGGCGACCTCGGCCAGCGTCATGCCCGCCCATGGCGCCGTGCCAAACAAGGTAGCCTCCGGACCGTTGCGCAGCATCACGCGCTCGCGCAGAAATTGCCTGAGATCGTCGCGGCGGTGCGTCCGGACCGAGTCAAAATCATTGGGAGGCATTGCCCAATCCGGAAAGACAATCCCGATCCCGGTGAAACTGGCCGCATAGGGATACAGATCCGCCGTTACTTCCACCCCCTCCTCACGGGCACGATGCAGCACGGCCAGCACCTCTTCCGCCCGCGCTTCACCCTTGCCATAGACAATTTTGATATGCGAAACATGCACATGCGCCCCCGAACGGCGCCCCTGCTCAATCAGCTCCTCAATCGCCGCTTCCACCAGGTCGTCATCCTCGCTGCGGATATGGCTCATCACCAGTCCGCCATGCTTAGCCACCGGGCGCGCTATGGCGGCCAGTTCCCCGGCATCGGCGTGGTAACCGGGACTGTACTCGGTGCCTGTGGACAGGCCGAACGAGCCGTCGCGCATGGCATCGGCAATGACCTGCTGCATCTGCAGAAGCATATCGGGCTCCAGACCGGTCACGGGCGGCGCCCCGGCACGCTCACGGACCGTCCCGTGTCCAATGAAATGGAGGATGTGAACGCCAGTCCCTCGGGCATCGACCCGGTCCATCCACTCTGAAACGGATCCGTCCTCCGGACTTCGTCCATCCTGCCCGAGCGAAACCGTGGTCACGCCCATATACAGGAAATTGTCGAAATCGGGAGTTGAAAGCGGGTTTCCATGCGCATGTGCATCGATAAAACCGGGAGCCAGCACCTTTCCACCGGCATCGATCCGGTACAGGTCATCCCGTTCGGCGAGATCATGCCGCTGCGGCCGGTCATTGCGTCCCTGATGATCACCGGATTGCTCGTCCTGGTCGCCCTCGTCATCAAAAAAAACGGCGGCGATCCGACCGTTCTCCACCAGCACCTCGCCTCTGCGGGCTTCCGATCCCGTTCCGTCAACAATACGTGCGTTGGTGACAAGTACCGGGACTTCTCCGGAGAGCAGCTCATCCCCCAGGATATCCCCGACCTGCCTGCCTTCCACATCAGGTCCCATACCGTCGTTCCCGTCCGGGGTGTGCCCGGAATCGCATCCAAAAATTAATAGGAAAAATGCAAGCAGCGCCGCCGTCATTGCGGTCTGACTGGACAAAAAATGGAGCGATTTCATATTCCTGGCAGATGTTTTCATGGCAGTCTTTTTCATGGCAGTCAGATTCTTGTCAGGCACTTTCAGATTGATCTCTTTCTTGGGAGAGAATTTCTGGTTTTTTACGGGATAAGCCCGGCTTCCATGGGACATGATAGCAAAAGAATCCGAGTTTTGATACGTTATCCCTGTTTTGACACCTTTTTGACACCTTATTTATGCTGCCTGATCGATTTATTTTACCCGATCGCTGAATATGCAACAACCCGGGAATACAGCCATCCGCGCTCACTCCCGGACTCCATAATCATATAATCATTACCAAAAAAATCCAAAAACGGAGGTACCATGAATTATTCAATGAAACTCCAGGCAACCACACTATTAGCATTATTCGTAATCCTGTTGGCCGGCTGCGAAGGACGAAAAACCCATGATATGATTCCCGGCACCGGAAAGCTCATGGGCAACAACGTGGCTTTCCTGATCACCGAAGGATTCCATGACGGGGAAACGATGTTCCCTATGGGCTATCTGAGGAGCCACGGCGCCAACGTGACCGTGATCGGCGTGGAGCGGGGCGAGTACACCGCCTACAACAGCGATTTGACCGCCGTTGTCATCCGTTCGGTCATCGAAGTATCGGCGGACGACTTCGATGCGCTTGTCATCCCCGGCGGACACTCCCCGGCAAATCTCCGGGAACATGAGGATGTGATCACCTTTGTGCGGGCGTTTGTCGAGTCCGGCAAACCCACCGCCGCCATCTGCCACGGTCCCCAGGTGTTGGTCACCGCCGGCGTGATTGAAGGTCGCACGCTGACCGGCGTGAGTGGAATCGAAGATGAGATCACCGGCGCCGGAGCCACTTTTGTGGACGTTGAGGTCATGGTGGATGGAAACATCATCACATCCCGCACTCCGCCCGACCTTGCTGCTTTCAGCAAGCAGATCGCTGAGTCACTGCTGAACTGATACGGGAACCTGTGAAAAGGCAACGATGTCTGTGCCTGCGCTTACTGTAGCTGGCATGCATCAGGGATCCAGCGGGGTCAGCGCCGTGGTTTCCTCGAAAAACAGGAAGGCGTTGTAGCGCCTGGGCAGGACGGTCCGCACGTAATTTTGTGCGGCATCCTGTTCGGGCTGGTAAATCACACCGACCGCCCGGTTTCCGCGGGGCTGCATCAACGGCTGGTGCTCTTCCGGATCGTCGAGCAGCAACAGCATCGGTGAGATCCCGGCCTGCTGCATAAGGTATTCATAACTGCCGGATACGGCCCCGGGTATCTGCATCCGCTCCATGGGCCCCTCCCACTGCCGGGCGGCAAGCACATCCCCCCGGTAGGTCCCGAAACCGATGGCATACACCTGGTTTTCGCCCAGTTCCTCCCGGGCGATCTGGCCGATATTTTTCATTCCGGCATTGCGCATGTTGGTGGCCCGCGCATCCCCGATGTGGGTGTTGTGCGCCCAGACGATCCCGCGCGAATCCTCGCCATACCCTTCAAGCAGGTTTTTTGCGGCATCATAAAAGTGTTCGGCGCGATGGTTCCAGGCGTGCGGTCCCCGCATCAGGTTGCCCCGGATATGGCGCTCGGCATGGATCACCATCCGTGATGCCTGCCAGACATTGACAAATCGGACCGAATCGCCAGAAAGATATGCCGCGCGGTTCTCTTCGATGTGCCGGTGCACTTCCTCGATATCGTC
>SKYW01000280.1 GCA_007127695.1 Balneolales bacterium
CATTCATTCATTCATTCAGATTTTACACCTAACTGCACCTACTTATGCACAGATTTTTCGCCTGTATCCTGATTGCCTTGTTCGTGATCTCATGCAACGACGCCCCGGAGCCCGCACCAGATCCCGCATCGGATCCCGAACCCCTTGCCGATCCCCAGGAGCCTGGTTTGCTGGAGTACGAACCGACTGCGGATACGCCGGATGCGCGGGACCTGTTCTTTCAGCGGCTGGCCGAACACTGCGGTGAGGCCTATCCCGGCGGACTCACACTGGAGCCCGAGGGGGATGAGATGCTCACCGGCACCGAATTGCTCATCGCCCATTTCCGGGAGTGCGATGAGCACCAGGTGCGGATTCCGTTTCATATTGAGCTGGAGGAGGACGAGGATTGGGACCGGTCGCGGACCTGGATATTCACCCGGCACGAAGATCGGCTTGAGCTGCGCCACGACCATCGCAAACGCGACGGAAGCGAGGACGACGTGACCATGTACGGTGGGTTTTCGGTGGGAGAGGGCACCCCCGTTCGCCAGGAGTTTGAATCGGTGGCACGCACGGAGGAATCCGGCTACTTCCGCGGATGGCGCATCGAAATCGTACCCGGTGAGCGCTACACCTACGGCACCATCCGGGATACCAGCTGGAGCTGGCGCGTCGATTTTGACCTTTCCGAACCGATGGACGAGCTGCCCCCGCCGCCATGGGGGCACGAATAAGGCACCATGTCAAAGACCACCCATCGACATTTCATCATCACCGGGTTGCTCCTGCTGGCATTCACGGTCAGCGGTTCATGGAACAACCTCACGACGGCTGTTCGGGTCGACATCAAAAATGTTACTTTTTACCATGCATACGGGTATCTGGACGGTGACCAGTGGGTAATCCCCATGAAGGTCTATGTCAGCGAGCCCAGACCCATCCAGGAGCGGGCCATCACCGCGTTGGTCCGGCGCTGGTACGATCTTGATGAGCAAGAAACGGAGATCTTCCAGTCACGCATCAGCGCGTTCATCGCCGACAGTGAATTTCGGGAGGAGGTTGTTTTTGTGTTCGATGACGATTCCGAAGGGGAGGAGTTCCGATTCTTTTCCGAAGACGGCACCCCACTCCGGACCAATCTGAACGGCATTAAAAATGGTACGATCAGCCTCAGCAGAGAAAGGGCGGAACAGCTGCTGACGCAGCAAAATTCGAGGGATGGATGGCTGACGATCCGGGCCGTCTCCGAAGAGCATGAAGGCACGGGGCGCATCCGGCTGATACCACCGTACGGAATTTCGGTCATTTCGGACATTGACGATACCGTCAAGATCACCGAGATGCCGGCCGGTATCCAGATCGTGCTTCGAAACACTTTTTTCAAGCCCTATCAGGCGGTTCCCGGAATGGCGGCTTTGTACCAGCACTGGCACGATGCCGCCTTCCACTATGTGTCCGGCACGCCGCGTCAATTTTTCAATCCTCTCAAGGAGTACCTGTTCCATGAGGATCAGGGCTTCCCGCCCGGGTCGATGCACATGAAAAATGTGCAGAAGAACTTTCTGAGCTCGGAAACCTGGGGGAACATAGGTGAGCTGCTTATCAACGATGACTACACCTTTAATCAGAAAAGCGGCCAGATTGCCGACATCCTGGAAGCTTTTCCGGAACGCCGGTTCATCCTGGTGAGTGATTCCGGGGAAAGGGATCCGGAAATATACCGGGAGTTGATGCGTCGCTTTCCGGAGCAGATCGAAAAGGTGTACATTCGGGATGTGATCAATGACCGGGAGCGCAACCCGGAGCGGCTGGAAGGAATGGAGATCATCCCGGCCCGGACTGTTACCCGCGGGGTGTCGCAGTTCTGAACGTGAAGGGCCGCATTTCGGGATAGTAGAGGATGCGAAAGTGGTCGGTTTCGATCTCCTTGAAATCGAAGGTCTCGTACTGGATTTTGTTGCGACCGAATTGCTGTGCGTCAAGGGCAGGGACGGTGATCCCGTTCAGGGGATCACTTCATGTTCACATATTGCAGCGGGACGGAGAAGTCTTTGGATTTGAGCATCTGGATCACCTCCTGCAATTCGTCGATTTTCTTGCCGGTCACCCGCACCTGGTTGTCCATGATGGCGGGCTGCACCTTCAGTTTGGTCGCCTTGATCTCCTTGACGATTTTTTTCGCCGTGTCGCGATCGATGCCCTCGCGGATGGATGCGCTTTGCTTTACCGCACCGGATGTGGTGCCCTCCTCATCGCCGTATTCCAGCACTTTCGGGTCCAGTCCCCGCTTGATGAAATTCCGGGTCAGCATCTCGCGGACCGCCTTCAGTTTCATGTTTTCGGCGGCGAGCAGGTCGATGCGGCTGGTCTTTTTCGAAAAATCGACTTCGGTATGAAGTCCCCGGAAATCATAGCGCGTGCTGATCTCCTTGAGGGTGTTGTTGATGGCGTTGTCGATTTCCTGTGCGTTGAGCTCGTTGACGATATCGAATGATGGCATGGCAGTTATTTATCGGTTTTTTCGTGATTTTCTGACCTTAGAAAACTATCTGATTTCATAGGTGAGATCAGATGGCTATAAATATACTTCACTTTCGCTCAAACAGAAACTCCATGCCTGCCTGGAACAGCGTAAAACTGCGGTACTCACCCGCCTCGTCGGCATGAAATTCCATGACCAGTCCGGCCGGATCGAACCGGAACCTTGTTTCGCTGGCGGCATCCAGTGTAATCGCCCCCTGACCTGTCGCCTCGACCATGAGGTTCCCCTCTTCCTCCCAGATGCGGATTTCCAGCGGGATCTGTCCCGACGCATACGTGCCGGCCAGTGATCGCAGATGCTCTTCTGGAAGAGTTACGGTTTCAAGATCGGACAGTTCCACCGGTTTGCCTTGCGACGCATCCAGCAGGGTAACCAGCAGGCTGTTGTTTGACCAGGCTATGGCATTGGCCGTGAGCGCGATGTAAAGATCCTCATCGGGGAATGCCACTAGGTTGGACTGGAACCCGTCAATGCCGCCGGAATGTCCGAAACCGGTTTTATCGTGGAAGACATAATGCATCAGCCCCATGCCGTATCGGTCCTTCAGTTGCGTCATTTTTTCCAAGCTGGCGGGCCCAAGCACCTTCCCGTTGAACAGCGCATGCGCAAACCGTACCACGTCCGTCGGCGTCGACATCAGCGCACCTGCGCCGTGGGGGATGCTCATGTCGGTTTCGGGCTGCTTTTCCCATCCATCCGAATAGCCGTACGAGTAGGAGTAGGATTCGTTGCGATCGGCGGATATCTGCATGCCGTAGTACGTATCCTCCAGGCCAAGCGGACCGGTGATACGGGCTTCCAGCGCCTCCTGATAGCTCATGCCGGCCACATCCTCAATGATAAACCCCAGCAGTACGTAATTCGAATTGCTGTACTCGGTCCGGGAGCCCGGCTCGAAGTGCAGGTCGTAGCTGCGCATCAGCTCCAGCAGCTCGTTGCGTGGTTTTGGCTCGGTCATCCAGCTGGTGTATTCGGGGTCGCTGGTGAAACTGAACAGACCGCTGCGGTGGTGGAGCAGCCTGGTGAGCGTGATCTGATCGGCCGCCGGGAAGCCGTTGAAGAAGTCGGACAGCGGCTGGTTCAGGCGCAGTTTGCCCTCTTCGGCCAACTGCAGGACAAGCGCGGCGGTGAAGACCTTGGTGATCGAGCCGATGTGATAGCGGGTGCGGTCGGTGTTCGGGATCTGCTGCTCGACGTTAGCCAGTCCCACCGAGCGGCGGTACACGATCTCACCGCCCGAGAGCACCGCCACCGAGCCCATGAACCGGTTATGGTGGTAAAGATGGTCGAAAAAGGCATCGAGTTCGGATGCGGGAAAAACAGCAGGTTCAGGATTCTGGTCCGTAACATAAGTGGCGATCCCGCTGTGGCCAAGGGCCTTGTTCTGGAACAGCAGCAGAAGCAGCAGAAGGAAGAGGGCGGCCGGAAATGCAATCAGGCGGAGGACGGAGTTGCGCATAAGGGTTCGGGCTGGATGGAAAGGGCGCGTGGTTTTTTTGTGCCCTGTGTATGTTCACGAAAAACCACCTTCACTCGTGAGTATACGCTGTTCATGTACTGTTGGTTTCAGCTTGGAACCGGAATCCTTTCAATTTCTGGATACGATGCTGGCACTACTACTGCACTACACCTTCAATACTCCTTCACTAGTACTGCGCTACTCCTGGGCGGGCTCTCCGGGCAGCGGTCTGAGTGGACTGAAGTTTATGCCATCGGGTTCCCTGCCGGATGTGAAATGTCCGGCTATTGTCATGGTTTCCAGATCGATGATGCTCACTGCGTCGGAACGGGTATTGGCTACATAGGCGGTACTGTTGTCGGGCACCACGAGTCCGATCGGGATGGATGAGCCCTCGAATTCCGAAAAGTAGCGTGTTTCGTCGACACCTTCCGGCACCGGCGGTGTCAGGGTGATGGATGCGACGAGCTCTCTGTTCGACGCGTCAAATACGCCGATGTCACCCGACCGGGCGTTGCTGACCAGGAAATACCTGCCGTCCGGCGTGAATTTTCCGCGAATGGGGAAATCTTCGCTCACAATGGTTTCCAGCACTTCCAAAGATTCGGTGTCGATGATGGCTATGGTGTTGTCAGCCCGGTTGGTGACCCAGGCTTCGTGTCCCTCCGGGTGCACATCGATGCCTTCCGCTCCTGCTCCGCTGTAGACCTGTGCAAGCAGCGCTCCGCTCTCCAGGTCGAACACGGTCACGTTGCCGGTGCGGATACTGGGCACGAAAGCACGGGTGAGATCCGGTGTTGCGGCTACCATGTGCGAAATATCCTGTTCCGTGTTGAGTGCCCGGACCACCTCGCCGCGGACAGCATCCACAACCAGCAGTGTGCGGTTGCCCTCGGTGGTGACCAGCACACGGTCGGTGTCTCCCATCCACCAGAGACCGTGCGGACGCGTATGTTCGCCCAGGTCGATGGTACGGACCAGCGTGCCGTCAAGCACATCATAGACGGAGAGGGTGTTGCCCGTCGCCTCCCGGTCGCCGTAATTGGTCACGACGGCAATACGTCCGTCCCCGGAGACCTCTACTTCATGCGGTTCCCTTCCGGTGGGAAGCACAAGAAGGGTTTCCCCGCTTTCACGGTCAATGAAATGGATGTCGTCACCGC
>SKYW01000249.1 GCA_007127695.1 Balneolales bacterium
GACAACTCCGATTCGTTTTCCGCTTTGACTCATGTACAGATTCGGGATTATTTATCCAGTCGCGCAACCGTTCGCTTTCGCCGGTCCGGATGCGGAAAGGGTGATAAGAGCAATTCTGAAAATACGCATTTTTCTGAAAAAAACGCAGTGTTTCGAGCGGATTGCCTGAGTTTATGGGTAGCAGCGCTTTCCGGTCACATAAGCTGCTGACGCCACTCCAAAAGCTGTGAGAGTGACGTTATGCGGCGGCGGCGCGGCATGGTGACATCACGGTTTGGATGCAACGCCACGCGGATGCGGCCGCTCATGTTCCTGGTCAGAGGGCATCAGGTAAAAATAGAAACGGCTTCCCCTGCCCACATCACTTTCCACCTGGATGTCGCTTTTGTGTGCCTTGAGAATGCCTTTGACAACCGACAGTCCAAGCCCGGTTCCGCCTTTGTCCCTGGATCGCGCCTTGTCGGTGCGATAGAAACGGTCAAACAACCGGGGCCAATGCGCCTCCGGTATGCCGATTCCGCTGTCACGGACAGAGACTTCCACTTTTTCACCGACATGGGAATAACTGATGGATATGGATCCGCTGTTGGTGAATTTAATGGCATTGGAGACCAGGTTGTCCAGCACCTGCTCAATCTTGCCGGGATCGGCGTACACCATGCAGGGGTGGGTGTCAGTTTTGAGCTCCAAACCCTTGTTTTTGGCGGCTTCGCGGTACCACTCCGAAACGTTATCCACCAGTTCTGAAAGATTGAAATGCTCCCTGATCACGAAATTATCGTCGGAATCATACCGCTGCAGTGTCATCAGATCCTTGAACAGCCGGCCGATCCGCTCCGCCTGGCTTCGGACGTTGCGCACGTATTTTCGGCGTTTTTCATCGTCCAGCGCGGGCAGCTCCAGCATTTCCAGCGACCCCATGATGGTGTGCAGGGGGTTGCGGACCTCATGCGTGATATCGGCAAAAAACTGGGTCTGTTTCTCATTGAGTTTCTGCAGGTGCTGATAATCCGACCTCAGTTTCTGGGCCATTTTGTTGACAGATTCGGAAAGTGTTCCGATCTCGTCAGACCGTTCCATGTGTATCACATGTTCCGTATCCCCCTCTGCAATTCGCTCCACATCCCTGGTAAGCTTCAGCAGCGGACGGGCCATATAGTATGCCAGCACGGCACTTAAGACCAGGATAAGCAGGATGGCCACCACCAGTCCAAGGGTTATGATATGCCGGATTGCGATTACCGGCTGAAAAATCTGGCTTTTCGGCTTATTTATGACAAAAAAACGGGCCGGGTTCCTGCTCTCCTGAATGGTGGCGTAAACCCAGATGTTGTCATCATCCGGCTGATTGATGGTCTGCATCACCTTTATCTCGTCCAAAAGGAGACGCAACTGATCGGGACGCAGATGCAGATGGGGTGACCGGCGGGTTCCGGCTGGATAGGAGGCGAGGATTGCTCCGTTGGAATCGTAAAGTGCGATGTGATAGTGCGAAATCTCCCCCACACGCTCCAGCTCTTCCTGCAACTGCAGTCCCTCGGGCAGGAATTTGAGGGTGTGCATCAACCAGTAGGCATCACTCTCCATGTCGGCAACAGCCTCTTCCAGGATGTAGGCACGGATGTAAAACAACGCATAGCCGCTTCCGGCCGTGACCGTTACGATCAGGATGATCGTCAGGGTGAGTGCCAGTTTGGAGCGTATGTTCATCAGGAAAAGGCCAGATCTCTATTCAATCCGTATCCCATGCCGCGGTAGGTCTTTATAAGGTCACCGTCTTCCCTGAGCTTCAGCCGCAAATTCTTGATGTGCACATCCACGGTCCGGTCAAATACGTATTTCTCCTCATCCGTGATATACTCGAGTATTTCCTGTCGCGTGTAGACCCGTTTCGGATTCTCGAAAAAGAGTTTGAGAAGCTTGAACTCGGTATTGGTAAGCTCGATTTTTTCCCCGTTCTGCCAGGCCTCGATGCTCTCGGGAGCGATGAAGACGTTGCGGAAGGATATCCAGTTCCCCTTTTCACGCGGACGCCGGCGCAGCGTGGATTCCACATGGGCCTTGACCAGGTTCAGACTGGCAGGTTTCGGGATGTAATCGTCCGCGCCCAGATCGAGACCAACGATTTCATCCTTTTCCTTGTCCTTTGCCGTTAAAAAAATTACCGGAACATCACTGAGGACCGGGTGCTTTCGCAGATAACTGCAGATCTCGTATCCGTCCTTTTCCGGGACCATGATATCCAGTATCGCCAGATCGATGAGCTGGGCATTTTTGTCGATCAGGTCAATGGCACGGTTGCCATCCATCGCCAGAAGCACATCATAACCATGCATTTCAAGATAACTTGAAAGCATTTCTGCCGGTTCTGCTTCGTCTTCTACAAGTAAAATGGTGCGTTTGAAATTCACAGTCAGAAACCGTTTTCCCGGGAGGCGCCCGGCCTGTTAATGGAATTATGAAGAGAATTTGAAAAAATGGAATAGCTTGAAAGATAAGAAAAAAAAATTGAATCCGGATTGCCCAAGTGCGGGGTGCTGACCGGCTTGGACGCTGCACCCGGCATCGATCACTTAACATACTGTTTGTACCGCTTCCAGCGTATCAGGTGAAAGACGACAAAAATCAGAAAGATCACCGAAAACAGGAAAAGGTAGTCATACACCAGCTCCACGGGCCTTTCCTCCCAGCCGGGCCAGGAGTCGAGAATGAAGATTTCAGCAATGAGGATGACCAGGGGCAGGAGTAACGCCATTTTCAGGCTCTCAACAAACACGTAGTTCCATTTTTTCTTCTGCTTGTCCGGGCCTGGCTTGCTCACATCAGCCTCCGTCGCTTGTTCAAAAAAGCGAGGAGGGCATATTCAAACGGATCCTGTGTGTCCACTTCCTCGTATGTAATATTCGCTTCGCTGCACGTGATATGAAAATCTTTGGTGTACTTGGCCATTTTTTTCTGATAGTCCCTGCGTATCTGACCCGGGATCACATCCATCTCCCCTCCGGTTTCCATGTCGCGGAAGACAAAGCGCTCGTCCGGGAAGTCGAGCTCACGCTCACTTCTCTTTTCGAGCAGATGAAAAAGGATGACCTCATGCTTTTTGTGGCGCAGATGCTTGAGTGCAGAGACCAGCTCCTCCTGTTTCTGCACGTTTTCAAACAGGTCGGTGAGCAGCACTACCATGCTCCTCCGGCTGATGCGTTCCGCAAGCTGGTGGATGGCATCGGCCGACGCCGTCTGCCGGATCCCGGGTGTCTCCCCGTCGTACTCTTCCAGGATGCGGTCCAGATTCCGGTAAAGATGCATCAGGTGGGCATAGGATGATTTTGCCGGAAGGATCTCTCCGAGCTGCCGGTCGAACGGCACCAGTCCGCAGCCGTCACGCTGCCGGTGCAGCATGTAGGCCAGAGCCGCCCCCAGATGCACGGCGTAACGCAACTTGGACCAGTCCGCAAAATAGCGGAACTGCATGGAGCTGCTCACATCCAGAAGGATATAGCAGCGCAGGTTCGTCTCCTCCTCATACTGCTTGACATAGTAACGCTCCGTCTTGCCATACACTTTCCAGTCCATGTGCTTCAGATCGTCACCGGGATTGTAGGCACGGTGCTCGGCAAACTCCACACTGAATCCGAAATACGGACTCTTGTGAAGACCGCTGATAAATCCCTCCACAATTTGGCGGGCCTTGATCTCCAGGGGCGCGAGCCGGTTGATGAGTTCTGGTGTAAGCAGCATGGATTATTTGTTTGATACTGAAAACGGGACCGTAAGAGCCCGTACGATTATGATTTACGCAGTATATACTACCGCTTTTCACACAACACTCAAACTTCTTCAAACTTTTTTTATTTTGCATAGTTCCCATTACAACAAACCCCCATGGCCATGGCTGAAATAATCACCAGCAAGGAAACGCTCGTTCAGGCACTGAAAGAAGCCGACTCCATGCCCGCTCCCCGCGAAGTGCTGATGGTAACACCGAGGCATTTTTCGGTGGAATATGTGATCAATCCACATATGGAGGGCAACATTGGCGCGGTCGACAAGGAAAAAGCCCGGTGGCAGTGGGAAGTGATCCGGGACAAATTCCGGATGCTCGGACTCCGCGTCCACGAGATGGAAGGGGAATCCGGCTTCCCCGACATGGTCTTCAGCGCCAATCAGAGCCTTCCGTACATCGACCCGAACGGACACAAACACGCCCTCATGAGCATCATGCACTCCGAGCAGCGTAAAGATGAAGTGCCCTATTTCGAACAGTGGTACCGTCGGCACGGCTACGGAGTGCACTACCTGTATGCCGAAGGGGTCAGCGATTTCGAAGGCATGGGAGATGCCATCTGGCATTTCAAAAAACGGATTCTCTGGGGTGGATACGGATACAGATCGTCGCGCCAGGCTTACGAAGCGGTATCAGAGACCTTTAATGTGCCGGTCGTCCTGCTGGAACTCGTTCACCCCGCTTTTTACCACCTTGATACCTGCTTTTGTACGCT
The DNA here is from genome assembly GCA_007127695.1 of Balneolales bacterium. GTDB lineage: Bacteria > Bacteroidota > Rhodothermia > Balneolales > Natronogracilivirgulaceae > SKNL01. Next base: position 4,500 of record SKYW01000249.1, read on the forward strand.
TAACGATAAGAGCGTGCTGATCTACCCGCCCGCATTCACGAAAGAAGGCCTGGAACTGATCCATGCCGCTTTTCCTGTGGTCATCGAGGCTCCGGAAAAAGAAGCCCAGGAGCTGTTTGCCTGCAACGCGTGCTGTCCGGATGGAAAAAACGTGATCATCCAGAAAGGGTGCCAGGAGGTCAACAAGGCCCTGAAAAAAAACGGATTCGCCTTTCATGAAGTGGAAACCGGCGAATTTCTCAAAAGTGGCGGAAGTGTTTTCTGCATGAAGCTGATGCTCTGGTAATGTTACAGTCACCAGCTTAAACACCAGCGGACTCTTTTTCCTGCCCGACAATCAGCACCGTAACGCTGATTTCGGGTTGATTCGGTATCGTATTCCAAACCATATTCCAAAAAACTCAAAACAGATATCAGAAGTACATGAGCAATCACTTAGGAGCCCCTCCAAAAAAGAGAGACTGGTTCACCCGGTTTCTGGATGTTATCGAATGGCTGGGCAATCTTCTCCCCCATCCTGTCACGCTGTTTGCCATATTTGCCATCGGCGTCATTTTTATCAGCGGCCTGGCCGATTTTTTCCAGTGGTCGGTCCCCGATCCGCGTCCGGAGGGTGCGGCGGGACGCTCACCTGACGGCA
>SKYW01000106.1 GCA_007127695.1 Balneolales bacterium
AGCTATGAGGACCGCGGGCTGCGCTTCATCCAGGCGGTGATGACGCTCTGACATCTGCAACCCGGCAACCGGGCACCAAAAACACGACAAGCGGCACCGACCGCATCCACCCGACAAGACAAACAGAACACGCAACCGGCACCGACCGCATCCACCCGACAAGACAAACAGAACACGACAAGCGGCACCGACCGACATCCAATATCACAAAACGGCAGCATGATCGTATCCGACACCTTTAAAAAGCAATATCTGTTCGAGCAGCCGCCCAACGGCGCTGCTTCGGCACAGGGTGTGCCCAGCGATCGGTGGCTGCTGGTGAGCGTGATCATGCTGATGATGGCCGGACTGTTGGCCGTCTATTCCTCGATCGCCTTTTTTGCCGAGACCAAGCTCACTACGGCCGGCGCCCTGGTTGGCGGACATGCCGTGAAGCTTGTGATATCGCTGCTGGTGATGATCATTGTTTCCAAGATCGACTACCACATCATCGCGCGGCTGAGCCGGTATGCGCTGCTGTTGAGCTGGCTGTTCCTGATCATCGTGCATCTGTACGGGACGGAGGTGTTCGGCGCGCGGCGGGCGCTTCACCTGGGGGCTTTCTCGTTCCAGCCGTCCTCGCTGGCGACCGTGTCACTGCTGGTGTATGTCTCCCATCTGGTCGCCCAGAAGCAGGAGTACATAAAAAGCTTCAAACTGGCATTCATGCCGGTGATGTTCTGGATACTTGTCACCTGTGCGCTCATCGGCCTGGAGGATTTCAGCAGTGCGGCGCTGCTGCTGGCCATGTGCATGGTGATCATGTTTGTCGGCCGCGTAAGCATGCTCCACCTTTTCGGACTTGTTTTTCTGGGTGTGATCGGCGCAGGGTTGATCCTGTCGCAATCTGTCGAGCGGCAGAGCCGGCTGACCAACTACCTGGAGCAGGTCCGGCATATCGAAAGCAGCGAATTCCAGCTGGGAAGCGGGTATCAGGCCCAGCAGGGGCATATTGCCATTGCGCAGGGCGGTTTTTTAGGCGTGGGTATCGGAAAGAGCACGCAGCGCGATTTCCTGCCGGCGCCCTACAACGATTTCATCTACGCCATCATCACCGAGGAATACGGCCTGCTCGGGGCCGGGGTGATCCTGCTGCTTTACCTGTTTATCCTGTTCCGCGGCATTGCCGTGATCGCCAAGCGCGCCCGCGATCCGTTGGGAATGCTGCTGGCCGTTGGCTGCACGCTGGGAGTGACCATGTACGCGTTTGTGAATGCGGGCGTGGCTACCGGCCTGCTTCCGGTGACCGGGCTCCCCATGCCGTTTATCAGTTACGGCGGGACCAGCATGCTCTTTTCGGGCATCCTGATCGGCATCCTTCTGCGAATCTCGAAAAACAGGGAGGAGGCCTATGAGTGAGCCATTGCGCATCATGATCGCCGCCGGAGGAACGGGCGGACACGTTTTCCCGGCTATCGCCATCGCCGATGCCATCTGCGGGGAACGTCCCGATACCCGATTCCTTTTTGTCGGCACCCGCAACCGCATGGAGTGGAAGACCGTTCCGGCCGCCGGATACGATATTGCCCCGATCTGGATCAGCGGCCTGCACCGGCGCCTGACACTGAAAAACCTGCTCTTTCCGCTGAAGCTGGTGGTCAGTCTCTGGCAGAGCCGTCGACTGGTGCGCCGTTTCCGTCCACACGCCGTGATCAGTTGCGGCGGGTTCGTGGCCGGTCCCGTTGGATGGGTGTCCGCCCGCTTGGGCATACCGCTTTTCCTGCAGGAGCAGAACAGCTTTCCGGGCGTGACCAACCGCAAACTGGCCCCGAAAGCAGAGCAGATCTTCACGGCCTTTACCGAAGCCGAAAAGTGGTTCCCGAAAGAGAAGATCATCCTTGCCGGCAATCCGGTGCGGCAGGGTCTCATCCGGAAAATGCAGGATCCGGCGTTCCCGGAACAGGCGCGCCGGCATTTCGGACTGGACAAAGAGCGTCCGGTGCTGCTTGTCATGGGTGGAAGCGGCGGTGCCAAAAGCGTCAACGATGCCATGCTCAAGAACCTGGATACCCTGCTGAAGGACGGGATCCAGGTGATCTGGCAGTGCGGCGACGTCTACCTCGGGGAGATCCGCAGGCAGCTTGGCATGGATGAGTCCGGGGTGGATGCGCGCAAAGCCGGGACAACGAACGCTGCCACGGCAGACGATGCAGCCGGCACGCCTGCCAAAGCCGGGACGCCTGCCAAAGCCGGCACACCTGCCAAAGCCGGCACACCTGCCAAAGCCGGCACACCCGCCAAAGCCGGGACGCCTGCCAAAGCCGGCACGCCTGCCAAAGCCGGCACACCCGCATCCACAAATGAAAAATATCAGAATTTGCGTCTCTACGGTTTCATGGATGATATCACCGAGGCCTGGGCGGCCGCCGACCTGATCGTCTCGCGAGCCGGTGCCATCACCTGCTCCGAACTGCTGGCCACGGGCAAGGCGGGCATCCTGGTGCCCTCGCCGCATGTGGCCGGGGACCACCAGACGCACAATGCCCGCTCGCTTGCGGACCAGGGAGCTGCGCTGCTGCTCAAAGACAGCGATCTGGCCGAAGAGCTTCCGGGGAAAGTCCGCTCGCTGATCCATGATCCCGCTCAAAGAGCGCTCATGCAGCAGCAGGCACAGAAAATGGCAAAAAAAGATGCGGCGTCCGGAATCGCCCGGCACATCCTGGAGCGGATCGGTGCCGGAAACGAAAACCATGACGTCGGCCGCAGCGCCGCTTCCAGCCCGTCATCCAATCCGTCATCCAATCCGTCATCCAACCAGAATATCAAAAACAGCAACACGACAGCATGACCAAAACGATTCAGACACAACCGGTATTCGGCAACACACGCCACATCCACATGGTGGGCATCGGCGGTATTGGCATGAGCGGCATGGCCGAAATCCTGCTGCAGCGCGGATTCACCATCACCGGGTCCGATGGCAGCAAGGGGGAGAATACCGAGCGGCTTGAGAAGCTGGGTGCGAAGATCTGGCTGGGTCATGACGCGGCGCATATCGAAGGCGCCGATGTGGTTGTCTACACCAGTGCCGTGAAGGCCACGGAAAATGTCGAGACCGCGGCGGCGCTGGAGCAGGGCGTCCCCGTGATCAAGCGGGCCGAGATGCTGGCCGAGCTGATGCGCATGAAATATGGCATCGGCATTGCCGGAACGCATGGAAAAACCACCACCACGACCATGACTGGACACGTGGTGCAGGAAGGCAGTTTTGATCCGACTATTATCGTGGGTGGACGCGTACACAGCTTCGACAAGACGAACGCGGTGGTCGGCAAGGGCGATATCGTGATCGTGGAGGCCGACGAGTTCGACCGCACGTTTCTGCGGCTCAGCCCGTCGCTGGCGGTCATTACCAACATCGACATCGAGCACATGGATATCTATCACGACGAGACTGATATCAAGAACGCCTTTGTCGAATTCGCCAACAAGGTGCCGTTTTACGGAGCGGTGGTGCTCTGCCTGGACGATCCGCGCCTGCAGAGCATCATTCCGGAAATCGAGCGCCGCATCATCACCTACGGCTTCAACCCGCAGGCGCAGCTGCGACCGCGAAATGTGCGGTCCGACCGCTTCAGCAACACATTTGTCGTGCAACTGGAGGACCGGGAACTGGGCGAGGTGACCGTCCATGCACCAGGAAAGCACAACGTGCACAATGCGCTGGCCGCCGTCGGGATCGGCCTGGAACTGGGAATGCCGTTCGAACAGATCCGTGAAGGCCTGGGCAAATACACCGGTGTGTTCCGACGGTTCCAGGTCAAGCATGACGACGATGGCATCCTGGTGATCGACGACTACGCACACCATCCAACCGAGGTCAAAGCCACACTGGCGGCGGCACGGGAGGGATGGCCCGACCGCAGGATCATCGCCGTGTTCCAGCCGCACCTCTATTCGCGCACGCAGCAGCTGTACAAGGAGTTCGGCTCCTCGTTCTTCGATGCCGAAAAACTGGTGCTCATGGATATTTATCCGTCGCGCGAGGCACCGATCGAAGGCGTGAGCGGCAAGTTGGTGGCGGATACGGCCAAAGCGTTTGGACATCGTGACGTAACCTATGTAGCCGGCAAGGAGGAGCTCGCCGACGCCTTGCTTGGCATGGCCCGGCCCGGCGACATGATCATCACCATGGGCGCCGGCGACATCTACAAATACGGCGAGGCATTCGTGGAAAAACTGAAATCTCAAAAAACCGGATCCAGATGACCGGCAAGAAGAAAAAGACATTCGGTGCGGAGTATCTGTTCACGGCGCTCTTCCTGATTATCGCAGCCATGGTGATCGGATGGCAGTTGAACCGCTCTGTCGTCGTGACCGATATTTCTGTCACCGGATTCCGCATGTCCGATGAAGCCGAAATCCTGCGCATCAGCGGGATGGAAGCGGGACTGCATGCCGATAGCATCGCTTTTCTGGAGGTGATCGAACGCATCGAAACGCTGCCGTGGGTCGCCTCGGCCTACGTGAGCCTGTCGCAAAGCGGTCATCTGCGCATGCGCGTCGAGGAAGAGGAGCCGATCGCGCTTCTGGCGGACGGACGCCGCAGCGCCCTGGTCACCGGGACGGGCATCCTGTTGCCGGTGGTGCTGGGCAAGGCCATCGACGTGCCCATCCTCCACGGGTTCCGGGTCGGGAACACATCCACCCAGACCCCCGACACACTGAAATCACCGCAGTTTGAGACCGCCCGCGACTTCCTGGTGCAGGTGAGGCAGCATCCCGGGCTGTATGCGATGATCAGCGAGATGATGGTGACCGAATCTGACGGCGTGGTGGCACTGTCCAACGAAAGCACGGTGCGGCTGACGTTCGGACACACAGATTTTGAAGACCGCATCCGCAAGTGGCAGGCTTTTCAGACGCAGGTGATCTCCGAAAAAGGGATCGGTCACGTGCGAAGCCTCGATTTCCGGTATCGCGGACAAGTGGTAGCGCTTGAGTGAGGCCGCAACCAGAGAATTTTATGAACATGACCTTAACACTTATTGAGTAATACTATGGAAGACAGGATCGTAGTCGGACTGGACATCGGAACCACCAAAGTGTGCGCCGTCGTGGCGTCGGTGGACGACATGCAGAAAATCAA
>SKYW01000263.1 GCA_007127695.1 Balneolales bacterium
GGAAGCTGCTGCCGATACCCTGCTCAAAGCCGTGATGATCAACCAGAAAATGGGAATCAGTCCGTCTCTGATCCAGAATTATTACAACCTCGCTCAGATCTACCTGGAGACGGACCAGCTGAACCTTGCCTACTCCTTTTATAGACAGGGATATGAGGAGAGTGAGTCCGTCAGCTTCATTCCTGGCATCATGTACCATGCGGTCGGACTTGCCGATGCGCTTTTCGAAAAAGAGCGTTATGATGAAGTGCGGCAATACCTGGAGGTGTCCAAGGAACTGGCGGAGCAGATAAACAACCTGGAGGTTCTGGCAAGAGCCTGGAATACGGAATCGCTGCTCAATGAGCAACTGGGCAACTATCCGGAAGCTCTTGCCGCCATGCGTGAGCAGCGAAATTATGTGGATCAGATCGACAGCCTGCGGCGGCATCGTGAGTTTGAAGAAGTGCGCGGCCGGCTTGAGCTGGAGTTGAAAACGGCAGAGAACGAATTGCTCAGACAGCAGCTTGACTACCGGGAGCGTCTGGGACGGAATCAGCAGCTCATACTTTTTTCACTCATCCTGGGGGTGCTGATAACGGCAACGCTGCTTGTGATCCTTTTCCGGAACAAGTACAAGCTCGAGAAAGTGAACCAGTTCCTGAAGGAGAAAAACCAGGTGATTACGGCGAAGAACAGGCAACTACGGGACCTGAACGCGGAACTCAAGCATCTCAATGATGAAAAAAGCCGGCTGGTCGGGATGATCATCCACGACTTGCGCAATCCGCTGTTTGCCGTCATCGGCTTTCTGGAACTGATCGATGAATCGCTGACAGATGAGTCGGAGAAAGAGCACCTAAAGATGGCCATGAACTCGGCAACCCGGCTCAATCAATTGATAAACAGCCTGCTCGAGGTTCATTCGCTGGAAAAAGAGACCAAGCATTTGAAACTGGAACAAATATCGGTGGATGATCTCGTAAGCAATGCCGTCGTCAACTTCCAGGAGATTGCCAGAAAGAAGAATATTCAAATCCAGGAAAATATTTCCATGGTTGATGCCTACTCGGACCCGGCCTATCTGAGTCGTATCGTTGACAATCTCATATCCAATGCGGTAAAATATTCGCCGCGGCATTCCCGTATGCTGATCGAGCTGCTCGACAAAGGGGAAACCTGGGAATTTGCCGTGAAGGATGAAGGTCCGGGTATCTCCGAGGAAGACCAGGCCAACCTCTACCAGATGTTCGGCAGGCTGTCCGCCAAACCCACAGGCGGGGAAGAGTCCACAGGGCTTGGCCTTTATACGGTGAAAATGCTTGTAGGGCGGCTGGGAGGACGCATCCGTCTTGAGAGTGCGATCGGTAAAGGAAGCCGGTTCATCTGTGAGTTCCCGGTCAAACCCGACCTGGAACTTGAGGCCAGCGTCCTGCAGGAGACAAACGGGGAAGAGGAACCCAGCCTGGAGCCCGAAGGCACGGCTGGATACTGACTGCGGCCGATGACGGCGACATGATGTCGATTAGGTCGATAGTGGTCAATCCATTTTGTACCGCAGCACGCCGTCGATGAAGACGTGTGTTGGACGTGTGGTGTATTCGAACGGGTCTCCGTTGAAGATGACCAGGTCGGCGTCCTTGCCGGAGCGCAGCGATCCGAGCCGCTCATCCATGCCAAACAGCGCCGCCGGTCCGGCAGTAAGTGCGTGCAGCGCCGCAGTCCTGTCCAGACCGTATCCCACGGCTACGGCAGCTTCGAACAGCACCACGCGGGTTTTGGGCACGTAACTTTCGTATCCGCTCTGGAAAACAAAAGGAATACCTGCCTCGTGCAATTTTTGAGCCGTATCGAACGCCGCATTTTCCGTCTCGCCGCGGAGCCGCACCATGGGGGGATGGAGGATGACGGTCGCCCCGGCTTCCCTGATCTCATCCAGAAGCAGATAGGCCTCCGAAGCGCCGTCCAGCAGCATCGGGAATCCGAACTCGCGTTGCAGCCGCAGGGCGGTCATGATGTCATGGGTCTTGTGGGCGGTAATAAGGGCGAACAGGCGGCCTTCCAGCATATCGGCCAGGGCGTCCAGGCGCAGGTCGCGGTCGGGACGATGGTCGGCATCCTCGTGACGCCGTTTTTCGGCGTAATCGGCGGCCCGGATCAGCTCCTGGCGCAGCATGGCAATGCCTTTGGACCGGGTGCCGGGCGTGTCGAACTGGCCGCGGACACCGGGTCCCAGTGTGATGGCCAGGGCCGTGGTCGAATCCAGCAGGGCCTCATCCACCGTTCCGCCGGCGGTTTTGACGATCATGGTCTGTCCGCTCACGATGGCCCCGGGCGCATGTCCGGTGTGCACGGTTGTAACCCCGTTCTGGCGAAGGAAACCGACCAGTTCTTCACGGGCGTTGTACGCGTCAATGGCACGCAGGTCAGGCTGCAGGGCGTGCGAACGCTCCAGCTGGTCCTGATCGTGTTCCTGGTTGAAATACCCCGCCAGGCCGACCACCGACCGGGCGTCAAAAAGTCCGGGCGTGACAACAACCCCCTCATGACGTTCGTAGCCGTCGGGTATGGCGACGTCCGAAGCCGGACCCACACGCTCGATCTTGCCATCCCGGATGAGCACCACGCCGTCCACAACAGGCTCTCCTTCCATGGTGTAGACGGTATCGGCGATGACGGCAATCTGGGAGGATGCGGTTGGCGGCAGGAACAGCAGGATGGCGATGAGCGCCAGGATGGCGGCCGGATGTGTCAGGGATCGAAAGGGACGGATGACAGTAAGCATCTTGTTCAATGAGTTTTGTTAGTGATCGTGATGGTGTCCGTGACCGCTGCTGCGGATCACCTGGTATCCCCCGGTGGCGTACTTCCGGTCTTCGGGATCCTCGATATCCCATACTTTCCGGCCTTCGATCCAGGTCTGCTCCACCCGGGTGTAGACGCTGAACGGGTCGCCGGACAGGATGATGAAATCGGCGTCCTTGCCGGGTTCCAGCGAGCCGACCCGGTCCTCGATATCCATCATGCGGGCATTGGCTATGGTGACCGACTCAAGCGCTTTCTGCCGGCTGAGGCCCTCTCTGATGCCAAAAGCGGGCGAACGGAGCAAAAGGCGGGAATCGGTGATGGGATCGTCGGTGTGGAAACCGAAATCAGCTCCGGCCTTCTCCAGAATGGGAGCCGCCTTGGGCAGCAGGTTGATCGCCTCAAGCTTGCCGCCCGGCGAATCGATGTAGATGATGGATGCGGGATAGCCGGAAGCGGCGATTTCGTCGGCCACTTTCCAGGCGTCTGTGACGTGGTGCAGCACCATCCGGTACCCGAATTCATCGGCCAGGCGGATAGCCGTCAGCACATCGTCGTGGCGGTGGGTGTGGTTGTGGACGATGCGATTGCCTTCCAGCACCTCCACCAGAGTCTCCAGGGCAAGGTCGCGGGACGGCATGCGTTCCGGATCGCCCTGCGCCGCCTCGATGCGGGCCTGGTATTCCTGGGCGCGGATGAACATGGCGCGGACCATGGCCGCCGATTTGGCGCGCGTACCGGGAAATGGCGGCTGCCGCAACGGATTGGTACCATTGGCCATTTTGAGTCCGCCGTAAATGCCGCGTTCCTCATCCACATAGATCAGCATCTCCTCAACCGTGTTGGCGGGACGCAGTTTCAGGTAGACCGTCTGGCCGCTGACGAGGTGTCCGGATCCGGGCATCACGTTCACGGCAGTCAGTCCGCCGGCCAGCGCGCGCCGGAACGAGTCGCTTCGCGGATAGATGGTGTCCATGATCCGCACGTCCGGATGCAGTGCGGCGGAACGGTCCCCTCCGTCACCCTCGCCGATGTGCGAGTGCGAATCCACCAGTCCCGGCATGACCACTTTGCCGGTTGCGTCGATTACTTCGGCGTCAGACGGGATGGATACCGAAGCGGCGTCACCCACGGCGATGATGCGTCCGTCGCGGACCAGCAGGGTGCCGTTTTCGTACGTTTCGCCGGTCACGGTGATGATCTCCGCGCCGGTGACGGCTACGGGATGCTCCTGGGCGAATAGTTGGCCGGGAGTTCCGGGAAACAGGTCTGTACCGTTCAGGAGCAGGAAAAGCAGCGGTGACAGAAGCAGGATTCGAAAGGGTGTCTTCATGTGTTTACATTTTCTGATTTATAATGTCACATGGAGCATCCATGGGTATAATCATGTGCCTGTGTGTCCTAAATGTCGGCCATGGATGTTTCATCTGTTTATATCAATTTCGATTCATAGGGTCAGAATGATCTCACACGACAGGATACAATCATGCCCATGTGTGTCAGCCGGCAGCATGATAACAGGTAACATGCGGCAATGTGCTGCCGGGTTCGTTTGTGCAGATCGGTCGCGGTTTTTTGAGAGCGAATACCGCGGCTGATGTGGATACCGGCAGACCGCCACAAGGTATGAATATGCAAAAAGGACATGAATATCCAAAAAAACAATTGGAGAGGCCCGCCGTGACGATGAAACCGAAGCTGGCCGGTTCTCTTAGCGCTTTTTGTCCAAATACGTTACCTTTTCAGGATAGACCACAGAATACTGTCGCGGATTCAGGCACTTGTCACCCGGTACAGGCATCTGTCACCCGGTACAGGCACTTGTCAGCCGATTTCGGGCACCTGCCGGCAGGTTTCAGGATGCCTTCACCGGTCTTGAACCACCAACCGATACACAGGGAATCACATGGGCTCACGATTACTTGCCATACTCGTCGCGATTATCGCGCTTTTTGCATTGCTTTTTTTCCTCCTCACACGGGGTATTGACACCGGAACGCACGGTGTCACTTCGCCGGGTTACATCAACTCCATCACTTTTCAGCTCGACGGTGACGGTGTCCCGTACTATTCGGTCAAGCATCGCGGCAAGACCGTCATCGCACCGTCCCGCCTGGGTTTCGAACTGGCCGGAGTGCCCGATCTGCGCGACAATTTTGTCGTGGCATCCATCGACTTCACGGAATTGGACGAAACCTGGGAGCAGGTCTGGGGCGAAAAGCAGTTCATACGAAACAACTACAACGAGTTGCGGGTGAACCTGACCGAGGAACGCGACGACGGACGCGAACTCACCGTCATCTTCCGCGCCTA
>SKYW01000133.1 GCA_007127695.1 Balneolales bacterium
GATTGAAGCCGCACAGCAGCAGATTCATGTAAAACACGAACTGCAGCACCAGGAAGGCCTCGTAGCTGGACGGCCGCACATACTCGGCCGCACCCCATGCCATGCCCGCAAAGAGCAGGGATGCCAACGGCCCGGCCAGGGCGATGATCAGCTCTTCCACCGGCCGGACCGGACGCTGTTTCAGTTCGGCCATGCCGCCGAAAAGGTACAGATGGATGCGTTCCAGCGGCAGTTTGACCCACCGTGCCGCCAGTGCGTGTCCATACTCATGGAAAAAGATCGAAAACGTCAGAAAAACCGAAGATGTCACACCCATCGCCCAGTAGATCCACCCGAACTGGGTGTACATGATCTGTGGGAAATAGCGCTCGCTCAGCACCCAGGCCATGAAAATAATGACCAGCGGAAGCAGCGGGTCAATGGTGATGCGCATCCCGCTGACAGTAACTCCGAATCGCGATAATCCTGTATATGGCTGACTGTGCACGTAAACTATTGCTTGTTGACCGCTCTGTTGCTTGTTGATCGCACTCTGTTGCTTGTTGGCCGGCCGGAACGGCATGCGACATCCCGCCGCACCCGGATCGACTGCTATTGCATCACATCCGCACCGGATGCTTTCATTTCCTTGAAAACCAACGTTTTTCTTTCCGGATATCCTTCATCACCACCCCGGCGGCATTGTAGCCGGCAGCAGCGAACACCCCACCTCCCGGATGACACGAGGCACTGGCAAGATACAGATTCCTGACCGGTGTTTTGTACTGGCTGAGTTCGGGGGTGGGACGGAACATGAACATCTGGTCGATGGTCATCTCCACATGCATCACGTTGCCCTGCAGCAACCCGTGCTTCTCCTCGATATCGACCGGGGACTGGATGTACCAGTCGATGCGCTTGCCCTTCAGGTTCGGGGCGTATTCGGTGGCCACATCGTAGATCTTCTGCGCCTCACGCTCGCGGATGTCCTCCCAGCGGACGCCCCCGGCCAGCTTGTATGGGTGCCACTGCGCCCACAGATAGAGCAGGTGCTTGCCGGCAGGCGCCAGCGACGGATCGATTTTGGTGAAGGTCATCGCCAATACCGACGGCTTTTCCGGCGCACGGCCGGCGATATAGTCACCGATGGAAGCGTTCATGTATTCCCGGTTTGGCACCAGCAGCTGCAACCCGTTGTGGATGAACGGGTCGCCCGGACACGCCTCATACTGCGGCAGTTCCTCCACCGCGCACCGTATCACCATACCAAACCCGTTGCCCACATTGATGTCGCCGACGCGCTTGTAGAGCGCCGGTGAAAGATGCTCCGGTCCCACCATATTCAGCATCGTAGTCTTCACATGCGCGTTGGAAACCACCCGGCGGGCAGGCAGTTCGCGTCCCGATGCCAGCCGCACCCCTATGGCACGCGCGGCATCACCCGTACCGCTTATCATGATCTTTTCGACCGGTTCGTTGCTCAGTACCTCCCCGCCATGCGCTTCGAGCATGCGGATCATCGCCTGGGTCAGCATCCCGCTCCCCCCTTTCGGACGCTTTCCGCCGCTTTCATGCAGCATGGCCTGCCAACCGACAAAATCGGCCGAGGCGGACTGGTCGGGGGGTGGACCCGATTGCGCGGCAAACCAGAGCAGCGCCGTCTTGACCGATTCGCTTTCAAAAAACTCCTCCACCACCTGCCCGTAACTGCTTATGATCCGGCGGATGCCATCGGTCTGCTCCCCCTTTTTGAACATGGATCCACCGCGCCACTGTCCGCCCGACATGGCCCGGAGCAACGCGAATGGCGCCGGCGGGACCAGGAACGCCGAAAGCACACCCTGGTTAACCCGCTTCCAGTAATCGATGAAATCACGGTAGGCAGCCGCATCCTTCGGCGAGACCTTCGCAATGGATTCCATGGTCTGCTCCACAGACCGGTGGAAATGGATCACACCGCCGCCCGGGACCGGGTACGACATGAACGGATCCATTTCGATGTATTCCAGCCCGTATTTTTCCAGTTCAAGATCGGCAACCACCGGCGTCTGGTGGATCATGAAATGCGCCGAGGAACCCACATCGATCCGGTATCCGTCCGGAGCTTCCGGCGAGTGGAACATCGACTCGGTGCAAACCGCACCACCCAGGGTATCGCGCCGCTCCACGACACACACTTTCTGTCCGGCCCTGGCCAGATAACACGCAGCGGTTAGTCCGTTATGTCCCGATCCGATTACAATTACGTCATGCATTCTTCCGGTATCCGTTAATTAAAATGTAACTTTTCAAGAATAATTCCGTACTACAAAAGGATTCATTGTGCTTCGAGGTTCCAATTAAATGATAATTACAATTTATGAGTTTTGTTTGATTCAAAAATTGTAATTTAATCCCTTTAAAAATTCCATCTATATCTCCGATTATGGGCTTTCTGAAATCCTTTTTCGCATCGCTTCTGGCGATTTTTGTCTCACTGTTCCTTCTTTTCCTTTTTGTGCTGATCCTTGTCGTCTCCTCCTCGCGTGAAACCGAGCCTTTTGTCAGGGACGGCACCGTCCTGGAAGTGCGGATGGGCAACACACTGATGGAAAGACCTCCAACCGATCCGTTCAGCATGCTCTTCATGGACCCGTCCCGGCAACCGGTAACACTGCGCGGCCTGCGTTCCAACCTGGAGAAAGCGGCGGCAGACGACCGGATTGAGGGTGTCTGGTTCAAAATGAACAACATTTCAGCATCCTGGACAAATCTCATTGCCCTGCGGGACGAAATGATGGCTTTCCGCGAAGAGTCCGGCAAATTCATCTATGTGTCCACCGACGACATCGGCTTCAACGAACAAAGCTACTTTTTGGCAACAGCAGCCGATTCCATCTTTTCACCGCCCGAAACCTTCTTTGAATTCGACGGATTCTTCATCCAGGCCGTCTTTTTCCCGGACCTGCTCGATAAAATCGGAGTGGAAGCCGAGATATTCCGGGCCGGTGACTACAAAAGTGCCGTAGAGCCGTTCTTCCGCCGTGACCTTTCAGAAGAAAGCGAGGAGCAGCTTCAGTCCATCGTTGACAATGTCGCCGACACGTTTCTTTCGGCCGTGAGTGAACGGACCGGAATGACGCGCGAAGAACTGGATAACATGATGAACGAAAGCCCCATCCTTACTTCCAAAGGAGCCTACGAAGCCGGCCTGATCGACCTGCTGACCTATCCGGATGATGTCGAAGACCGTCTTGAAACACGGGTCATTGAAAACGGAAACAAGGAACTCCGCACCATCACCTACCACCGGTACAACCGGGTCAAGAGGTCAACGGCCGGTGTTGAAAAGCCTGACACCAAAGACAAAATCGCCGTCATACATGCCTCAGGCAACATCATGCCAGAGTTCGACTCCGAATCCTTTTTTCCCGGCACCGATGATAACATCACCTACCGCAATTTCAGTGAAAGCCTCGAAGAAGCGCTGGAAGACGACAACGTAAAAGCCATCGTGCTTCGGATCACCAGTCCGGGCGGGGCCGGCTCCACCTCCGACCTTATCTGGAACAAGGTCCGTGAAGCCGCAAAAGAAAAACCGGTCATCGCCTCCATGGGACCTGTCGCGGCCAGCGGCGGTTACTACATAGCCATGGCGGCAGACACCATTGTCGCCTCCACCCAGACCATTACCGGCTCCATCGGTGTCTTCGGCGTAGTGATGAACATGCAGGAGCTGTTCAATGATAAACTCGGAATCCATTTTGATGCGGTCACGTCGCACGACCAGGCCCTTTGGGTCTCTCCTGACAAACCGATGAGCGAAGCCGCACGCCGTACCTTCCAGAGCTTTATTGACGAATTCTATGATGTCTTCCTTGAGCGGGTGGCCCTTAGCCGCGACATGACCGTTGACGAGGTCCGGCAGGTCGCCGGCGGACGCGTCTGGACCGGCAACCAGGCACTGGAAGTGGGTCTTGTGGATGCGATCGGCGAACTGACCACCGCACTGGCCATCGCTGCGGAAAAAGCCGGTATCGAAGAATATCTTATCGAAACCTATCCAAAACCAAAATCCATCTTCGACCTTTTCTCCGGTTCGGCGCAGGCCCAGGTCCGAAAAATATTCCATCCAAACATAAAAGAACTGGAATATCTCGACCCAATCATACATATTCTTACCCATGATCCGCGGGCCGTCATCGCACGCATTCCCTTTGATCACAAAATCCACTGACACCATCCAAACCATTTCGTTGTAACTTATGGATAGAGGCGATTTCCGGCTGGAACAGCTGAGTGAAGGTATTTTTGAAGTATCGGCGGCAGGCTCCATCCGGAAAATCAGGGATCATCACAAAAAGGAACCTCCAAGGGAGTCATTCGCCCAAGTCGGGATCGATCCCGTGCTCATAGATACGGGCTCCACCCGAATTCTGCTGGACTGCGGACTCGGTATGGGGCTGGATCGGAAAGAACCGGATCCGGATACCTCCAACATTGTCACAAATCTGGACATTTTCGGGTACCGGCCCGAAGACATCGACATGGTCGTGTTGAGTCATCTTCACTATGACCACGCTGCCGGACTGAGCTTCACTGCAAAAACCGGAGTGGTTTCAGCCACACTGCCCAACGCCAAAGTCTTCGTCCAGAAAAACGAATGGGAAGCCGCCCTCCGGAGTCTGGAAGAGCCAACCGGCATCAACGGAATGGGTTACGAGCCGGATGACCTCTACCGGCTGGTCGCCGATGGACGATTTGTATTCCTCGAGGACGAACTGAAAGAGATTTGCAAAGGAATTACGGTGATACGGACAGGCGGACACACACCCGGACACCAGATTGTGCGCATCCGGCAAAACAATCGCACCATCTATTACTGCGGCGACCTGATTCCGAATGAAACGTATCTGAACCGTTTTGTCGCCGGAAAAATCGATACCGATACGGTGAAGGCACGGAAGGCCCGCATGCTCCTGATGCAGCAGGCATGGCGGGATCAGGCAACCCTGCTCTTCTACCACTCCGTTTATCGCAAGACCGGGATGCTGGTCCGGGACAAAAACCGCGGGTTTGTGCTCAAAAAAGGGTGATGATTAGACCGGACTGGCCGCATTAACCACAGCGACC
>SKYW01000113.1 GCA_007127695.1 Balneolales bacterium
GGTGGACAAGAGTCCACCGAAACCGGAAACCGATCACGGGGGCGAAGGGGAATCAGGTTCACTTTGACTCGGAACCAGATGTGGAGAGGGCGGCTTCGATCATGGCGAAATTCGGATAGGCGCCAACTCCGTGTTCCGACAAGTCGAGTCCGCGCGTTTCGTATTCCTCTGAGACACGGACGCCCATGATTGCCTTGATGGCTGCGAAAACCCCAAGGGAAAAGAGGAATGTGGTCCCGAATATGGCCAGTATTCCCAGAAGCTGAATACCTATGGTTGCCGCCGGTGAGAAGATCCCTACGGCAAGGGTCCCCCAGATGCCACACACTCCGTGTACGGAAATCGCACCCACCGGATCGTCGATTTTCAGGGAATCGAACATGAGGATCGATCCAACCACGATGACACCTGCGATGGCACCCACCAGGCCGGCCGCCAGCGGTGAAATCACGTCGGCTCCGGCGGTTATGCCAACCAGTCCGGCCAGAATGCCGTTCAGGGCCATGGAGGCATCCAGTTTCTTCAGCGCGACGCGTGCGGTAAGCATGGCGGCAAGGGCGCCGGCGGAAGCCGCGATGGCGGTTGTAACGAACACAAAGGAGACGGCTGCCGGATCGGCACTGAGAACCGAACCGCCGTTAAACCCGAACCACCCGAACCAGAGCAGGAATACCCCTACGGTTGCAAGCGGCACACTGTGTCCGGGAATCGTGCGGACCTTGTCGTTGACATACTTGCCAAGCCGGGGACCAAGAATCAACACGCATGCCAGTCCGGCGGCCCCGCCAACGCCATGCACGAGTGTGGATCCGGCAAAATCATAGAACCCGAGCTGGTCGAGCCATCCGCCGCCCCAGACCCAGCTTCCTGTGACGGGATAGCAAAACGCCAGAAGCAGAGCACCGAAAATCATGAACGCCGACAGTTTTACACGTCCGGTCACACAACCGGAAACAATGGTCGCTGCGGTCGCGGCAAACATGGCCTGAAAGATGAAATCACTGTAGATGGTCATTTGCTCCCCGTATGCAGGCGTGAGCATGCCGACGGGATCCGCAGCATCAAACCCGATCCCCAATCCACCCAGACCGAGAATGCCGTTGAAATCACCCGGGTACATAAGCTGGAAACCGATCACCCCGTAGGTGAGGATACCGGTAGTGAGAATGAACAGATTCTTGTATATGACATTAATGGAGTTCTTTCCCTGCGTAAATCCGCTTTCGACGGTGGCAAACCCAAGATGCATGATGAAAACCATGGCAGCTGCAAGCAGGATCCAGAGATTGTCGATTACAAAGACGGCATAGGCTTCGGACGAGCGAAATGCTTCCATGCTTTCATATACCGGTTCTGCCGCAAACGACAATGCCGGTAAAAAGAGAAGCAGAAGAAGCATCAGGCCTGGAACACCGGCCCGACTCAGGAACATTCGTGATTTCATAATTAGTTTGTTCGGTTTTGTTTGGTTTTTAAAAAATGGCCACCACTTTCGATAACCGCGTTAAATATTAAGTCATATTATAACAAAAGCAATAATTATTTAATCAAAAAAAACACAAATACTTATAATTTTATTATTTTGGTATAAAAAAGCGCTTTTTATTAGGTGAAATATTTTTCTTCCGGGGTGAATGATGGAAGGGTCTGTTGCGTTTTCCTTGATGAAACGCAACATTTTTATCCTGAAAATCAGACACATGAAATGAACATGACAGCCTCCGGCTGACACACAGGAGGATGATTACATCCTGTCATGTGAATTCATTCTGACATTATGAATCTTAATTGATTTAAACAGATGAAAACCA
Source organism: Balneolales bacterium (assembly GCA_007127695.1). Classification (GTDB taxonomy): domain Bacteria; phylum Bacteroidota; class Rhodothermia; order Balneolales; family Natronogracilivirgulaceae; genus SKNL01. The sequence goes on from SKYW01000113.1 coordinate 1,812, forward strand.
TTTGTATCCTCAGTGGGACGGACCGACCCGGTTCGGTCGCCCTCAAAGTCTCCAACTACATCAAACCGCTTTATGAATCACAGGGTGTGAAGGCCCGAGTGGTGAGCCTGGAGGATTTCCCGCTGGATGAAGTCATTGGCGGGAAGTACGGGAAGGAGTTGCCGCGTGTGGAGGCCTTCCGCAGCCAGGTCATTGACGCTGACGGAATCGTCATGGTGATACCGGAGTACAATGGCTCGTTTCCGGGTATCCTCAAGCTGTTTGTTGATTATCTGCCTTTTCCCGGAGCCTTCAACAAAAAGCCGATAGCTTTTATCGGTGAAGCGGCGGGGGCATTCGGTGCGCTCCGGGCGGTGGAGCAGATGCAGATGGTGTGTGCTTACAGGAATGCCCACACGTATCCGGAGCGGGTTTTCCTGCAGCGTGTTAACAAGCTTTTTGATGAGGATGAAGGAATCAGGGACGATACCATATCCAAACTGCTTCAGAGCCAGATTGAGGGCTTCGTCCAATTCCTCTCTCAAGTAGAGGAGATGCAGTCGGCCTGATTCTGCAGAGGTTTGGGATTCATATCCCGGCAGGAATCTGCCAGGGACTGTTTCAGATTGCAAGCGAGGAACACATCCATCCCGCGACAGTATGTCCCGGTATCAGGATATCTTGAGCATATAGCCCACTCCGTGCATGGTGACCAGGTAGCGCGGGTCATCCGGATGCATTTCCACTTTCGTGCGCAGTTTTGAGATGTGCACATCCACGGTGCGCGTACTGGTGTTGGAGCTGAACTCATAGCGCCAGACGTTCTCCAGCAGGGCTTTCCTTGTTACGGGTTCATTCGGGTAGCTGGCGAGGAAGCGGATCACTTCGACTTCGCGGGTGGTCAGTTCCACATCCCCGTCCGGCCTGCGGACGATCCCCTCCTTGAGATCGAGTGTGACATCCCCCAGCGTGATCATATCGTTATTCCTGCCTTTATAATCGTCGCTGCGCCGGAGCCGGGCCTGGATCCGTGCGAGCAGCTCTTTCACACCGAACGGCTTGGTGATGTAGTCGTCCGCGCCAATATTAAGGCCGGTCACCTTGTCGATTTCCTGGTCGCGTGCCGTAAGGATGATGATCGGGAACATGAGTTTCTTTTCACGGATTTTTTTACAGACATCAAACCCGCTCATCCCCGGAAGCATGACATCCAGGATCATCAGATCAGGACGAGTCTCATCGACGATTTTCAGTGCATCTTTCCCGTTTTCAGCAATAAGGGTATCATAGCCCTCATTTTCAAGGGTATCTTTGAGTGTAAAAATGAGACTGGGTTCGTCTTCGACGATAAGAATGGTCTGCTTGTTAGGGGACATGCTCAGGTTCCTGTTGTTTGGTTTGTTCCCGGATGGGGCTGGATGTGTCATTTTGCGGCACAGGTGAATCCGTCACGGGGAATCGGATAGAGAATACGGATCCCTTGCCCGGGGTGCTGCTGACACTGACGGTGCCGCCGTTGCGCATGGTCAGGTCTTTGACGATGGAGAGGCCGAGGCCGTGCCCTTTTGTCTGCGCCGTCAGTGCATCTTCTACCCGGAAAAATTTGTCGAAGATGTATTTATGAAACTCCTTCGGGATGCCAACGCCCTTGTCCTTTACAATAAGGGATACGTGTTCGTTGCTGCTGTTTATCCGGATCTCTATGAATTTCCCGTCATGACTGTATTTGACGGCATTGTCGATGAGATTATCCAGAATGGATTGAAGATCCGACTGGTCCACCTCGATTTGCGGCACCTTTTCATCGATGTCCAGGTGCAGGATCACGTCATGTGATTCAAGGTAGCTTTTCTTTTTCTTCAGATAATCCTGCAGAAAATCGGGCAGATGGGTTTGGATCTTGCGGATGCGCACGTTCTTCGTGTTGAATCTGGCCACATCCAGAAGCCGGTCGATCATGGTCCGAAGCCGGAGCGATTCATTGAAGATGTGAGTCCCGTAGGATTTAAGGCGAACGGGGTCGGTCACTCTGCCGTCAGAGAGGTTTTCCCCGGCTGCGGAGATCACTGCCAGTGGTGTTTTCAGTTCGTGGGTCACGTTGGCAAGGAACAGTGCCTGTCTCTGTGCCAAAGAACGTTCGCGCTGTGCCGTGAAAAACATGAAGACGAACGCACCGATAAGCAGCAGCATGGCACCGGCAAGAACAAAGAGATTGCGGGTGAGTGACGCCCTGGATGCGGCAATATCGGGGTTGGCCGTAAAGGTGGCTTTCAGGTTCCAGTTGTTGAGCAGATCGGGGAAGTTCTGAATGAAATCAACGTTCTGATAGCTGTAGGCCACTTCAGGGGACGTGGTGGACAGCACCTCGTTCCTGGTCCAGTCATGCAGCCAGACGATGATGCCGGTCTCCTCGCCTGTACCGAACGTATCGGCCAGTTTGGGTCCCATGTAGGAAGTGACCAGGAAGTCCTGGTCGATGACTAACAGGAGGTAGGCAACCACTTCCCTGCTGGAAGAGTTGATCAGTGCCACGGTCATGCTGTTGTGGGTGTCAAAGATGACACGCGTGTTCCACCGGTAGTCCTGCACCAGGGCATTCATCCGGGTCCGGGTGATGCCCAGTCCGTCACTGACCAGCTGGTCGTACTCCGTGGTAGCTGCAAAACGGCCGATCTCCGGTTGATAGTGCCAGATCGTGTCTCCGTGCCGCTCACAGGGGGCACACTCCGGGGTGGACAGATAGATATCGGAGAATAAGCCGTCGCGACTTGTTTCCTCAATGATCACAACCAGGTCATGATGCACATCGGAGGGAGATGTCAGCGAGGCTTTCACCTCTTCCATGTCCAGCTGCCAAAGTGTTCGGACCGGATAGCGGAAACGGCTTCGAACCTGGTTGGTATACTCCATCAGCTGCCGTTTTTGTTTTTCCACCGAGCTTTGCACTTTGTTGTCGTGAAGAGCGTACAGGGAATACACATTCATCACCGTCAGGCCGATGACAGCGGTCAGGCCCAGTGCCAGGAAAATCCATCGTACATAGCGGTAATATTTCATCTGTTTACATCAATTTCGATTTCGCTTACGCGTTTCACTGGGCACTTCGTGACCTTACCTTTGGTTCATGATTTTACGTTTGTTGCAGTCTAACGCATAAAGTGCCAAACTATTAGCGCTTGGCGGTATCCTGTTGCAGCCATTTCTGAATTCTCAGGTTCGAGACTCTATATGGTAATCGGGCTAAGTAGTATGATAATAACGTAATGTACGTATATCTGTACTGTTCCGGAAAGATAAA
>SKYW01000132.1 GCA_007127695.1 Balneolales bacterium
CGATCCCTGATGATCAGCTTCCATCACTGCGACGGTTTCTCGATCCGGTCGTCCGGCTGGTGGAAGAGCCCGGATATATCGCTACCGATCCCGTCGCTTTCATGCACCGGTATGAAGGGACGGAGGACCGCAACCTGGCCGGGTTCCTGGCTGCGCTGATGGCCTGGGGACGCCGCGATATCGTGATGGCCAAGGTCGGCAATCTTCTCGAGCGCTTCGATACGAATCCAGCCGACTTCATCGGCAACCTGAGTGCCCGCGATGAACAGCGCCTGGAGGGATTCCGGCACCGTACCTTCACCGCTGATGACGTGCGATGGCTCCTCCGGTCGCTCTCGCGCATCCTTCTGCAGCACGGCAGCTTTGAGCAGTTCTGGTTGCACTGTTACAAGATGGCCGGTTCTGCCTCCGCCAATCCTGTCAGCACTGCGGAATCCAATACGGATATTGCAGGGCTTTTCAGCGAATTCCACGACCGGTTCTTTGCCCTTATCCCGGACGCCCCTGTCAGGGTCCGGAAACACCTGGCCACGCCTGTAAAAAACAGCTCCTGCAAACGGCTCTGGCTCTATCTGCGCTGGACGCTCCGAAGAGATAGCTGCGTCGACCCCGGCACCATGTCATTCATGCCGGCCTCTGAGCTCATGATCCCGCTGGATGTGCATGTGGCCCGCTATTCCCGCCGTTTCGGACTTCTTACGCGACAGGCCAACGACTGGAAAGCTGTTACGGAGCTGACCGGACGGTTGCGCCTGATGGACCCGGCCGATCCCGCCAAGTACGATTATGCGCTGTTCGGGCTGGGGATCCGCGACATCAGCATCCCCGAGGAGTTCCTCATCAATCCATCCGGGTGATTAATTCACCGGATCAGCATGTCACTGTATGATTCGGCGACCATGTTATCTTCCGTAATGCCAAAGAGGGAGACGTAGTGGTCACACTGCCGGCGCAGCTCCTCCGGACCGATCGATCCGTCCGTGTCAATCGCTTCGATTTCCACAAATTCGCCGAGCGCATCCACCAGATCGATATGGAATTTTACGTTGTCCAGGAAATAGATCTCTCTTTTTTTGTCGACCACCACCAGCACTTCAAGGGCATTGGACAGTATCTGTTTCAGGGGATGGATGGATGATGGATCGGATCCCTCCACCGGCTTGCACGCAAACAATGTGACACGCGATTCCCTGGGTCCGCCTTCATTGCTGCGCTGATAGTGGATCAGATTGTTTTCGATACGGCCCTCGCGCAATTTCAGCCGTCCGTTCGGAACACGGAAATAGGTGTCGACCTGGTGGTCCATCCCCCTGAAATCGGCTCCGAGGTCGGTGAGAATCCGACGAATGTCAGCTTGTCTGGCAGAACGGGCTTTTATTTCAATATTTCGTATGGACATGGTTCTTGCTGCATGGTATTTGTGCAGGACGTCGATGCTGCATTTTCAGCACTACACCGGCTTGGTTGTATTGGCTTTGTTGTCCCGGTCTGGTTGCGAGCGAGCGGGCGGACGGGGACGATGTTTATTCGGCAGGTCCATGATGGTGATCAACTTATTCTCTGCCATGTTCGTTTCATGCTTTTGTCATGATCTCTTCCAGGGCCGCATCAAACCGGGAATGAAGCTTTTCCAGTCTGGATGTGGTCTCTGTCCAGTTGTTCCAGCCGCGCTTCAGGCGGCGTTCCAGGTCGCCGTGGTTTTTAAGTGTGGACTGGGCATCACCGGATTCATAGAACGCGGGATCTGCCAGCTGCTGTTCGATTTCGGACTTTTCTTTCTCCATCTGGTCGATATCGTCCTCCAGCTTTGCCAGCTTCTTCTTCAACGGTTTCATTTCCCCGCTGAACCGGTTTCGCAGTTCGGCCTCCGCCCGTTTCACCTCCCTGGATTTGGGTCCGCTGCCTGAGCTGTTGAAAGCAGGGGCCGTTTGGCCCGCAGCGTTTGTAGCAGCTTTGTTGGCAACGTTTGTAGCAGCTTTGTTGGCTGCTTTGTTGGCACCACCGGCGAGTCCGTCGGTGGAATTATCCGCAGAAGAAGACGCCTTGTCCGCAGCCGCTTTCTGCTCGCGGTACTTCCACTCGTAGTAGCTGAAGTCTCCGGGATACTCGAACAGGCGGCCGTTCCCGACCCGCCACACCTTATTGGCAAATCCACTCAGGAAGTAGCGGTCGTGACTCACGGCAACAACCGTCCCCTGGTACTGTTCCAGCGCCCGGAGCAGCACTTTTTTCGAGCGGATGTCGAGGTGGTTCGTCGGTTCGTCCAGGATCAGCAGGTTGGCCGGTTCCAGGAGACTTTTGGCAAGGGCAAGACGGCTTCGTTCCCCTCCGCTCAGCACACCCACTTTTTTGAAGACATCGTCACCGGAAAAAAGGAACGCACCAAGGATTCCGCGGATTCGGGCCCGTGCTTCGGAAGTTCTGGCCGACATCTCCATCTCCTCCAGTACGGTCCGTTCCGATGCGAGCACATCGGCCAGGTGCTGGGCAAAGAAGGTCATGATCACATTGTGTCCGGGCACACGATCACCATCAAACGGTTCGGTCCCGTTGATGATGCGGGCAAGGGTCGACTTGCCGGCGCCATTGGCCCCCACCAGAGCGATTTTGTCGCCTCTTTCGATGGCCAGATCCTGGTTTTGTGTGAAGACCGGAACGGGATCCTCGCGGTCGGACCGGTACGTCTTGTTCAGCCCGCGGATTTCCATGACCTGCACACCGCAACGGGGCGGATCGGGGAATCGGAAATCGATGGAAGTGTTGTCCTCTTCCGGCATTTCGATCCGTTCCGTTTTCTCAAGCTGCTTTATCCTGCTCTGGACCTGCCGGGCCTTGGTCGCCTTGGCCCGGAACCTGTTGATGAAGCGTTCGGCCTGTTCCAGTTCCCTCTGCTGGTTATCATACGCCTGTCTTTGCAGCTCAAGCTGTTGCTGATACTGCTTTTCATACGCGTCGTAGTTCCCCGTATAGAGTGACAAACGCCGGTTTTCCAGTGCGGCAATATGAGTGACCATCCGGTTGAGGAACATCTGGTCGTGGCTCACGATCCATATGGCACCGGGATAGCCGGGGAGGTAGCGTTCCAGCCAGTCTATGCTGTCGATATCCAGGTGGTTGGTGGGCTCATCCAGGAGCAGGATGTCCGGCGCCTCCAGCAACAATTTGGCCAGCAGTGCGCGCATCTGCCAGCCCCCGCTGAACGTATGCAGGGGTTCATCCAGTTCGTCCGATGAAAATCCAAGTCCCTTCAACGCCTCCTCCACCCTGGCCTGACGCTTGCCGCCATCCAGCAGATCGAAGCGGTTCTGCAAGGATTCCAGCCGTGCCAGCAATTGCGGATACTCCGAATCCTCGTAGGAATCCAGTTTCGAGATCCTTGTGGTGATCTCCGCAATCTGACGCTCGAGATCATTGGCTTCGGCAAAGGCTTCCGATACCAGTGAGCGCACGGTCTGGTCCTTCGGGACTTCCAGCGACTCCTGCTGCAAGTATCCGATACGCGTTCCGGAAGCCCATTCGCATATTCCTTCATCGGGAGTGAGCGCTCCTGTCATGATCCGCAACAACGTTGTTTTTCCTGAGCCATTCGGCCCGATGAGGCCGATCCGGTCCCCCTTTTTGAACGTCAAAGAAACCTTGTCAAAAAGACAGCGATTTGAAATAAAATATGTTATATTGTGCAGTCTGTACATAAACGTTTTTTAAAACAACAAACATTAGACAACTGATACCACATGCTCGGAGTAAAAGTTAAAGATAACGAAAGCATCGATCGTGCCATAAACCGTTTCAAGAAAATGATGACACGTTCGCGTATTCTTATGGAATACAAAGAGCGTCAGCAGTTCCTGAAGCCATCGGAGCATCGTCGTGAAGCCCACAAAAAGAGTGTTCGTGAAGAGCGCAAGCGCCGTCGCGACGAGTGGAGATGATCCCGGATTCACCTGGCAGTCCGGGTCCGCTCATCAACGGGGTGTAATCAACAGGGTTTGGAACGAACAAATCAAACCCCAAATCAAACCCGTAACCTGATCCATCCAGGCCGCTCGCGGCCTATCCATCCAGGCCGCTCGTCTTGAGAGCGTCGTTTATGCTCGAAACGGCGCTGACCTTCATTTTTTGCCCGCCTCCCTTGAAGCCTTTCGGCACTATTGCGTGCCGGAAACCCATGGCTTCAGCTTCTTCCAGTCTTCTGTCCAGCTGAGCCACTCTTCGTATTTCCGCACCCAGTCCCACTTCCCCGATCATCACGACCGGTTCACCCGTTGCCTTTCCTGAGAGTGAGGAAACAAGGGCAGTGGCCACGCCAAGGTCACATGCTGTTTCGGTGAGCTTCAATCCGCCGGCCACATTCAGGAAAACATCATGCTTTCCGAATTCCCAGCCGCACCGTTTCTCCAGCACCGCCAGCAGAAGTGAGAGCCGCCGGTGATCGAATCCCGATGCCGTCCGCTGCGGCATGCCATAGGATGTGGGCGTGACCAGGGCCTGGATTTCAATGAGCAGCGGCCGGGTGCCTTCCATGGAGCAAACAACGGCGTTGCCGCTTACAGCGGGATCAAATTCTGAAAGGAACAACTCTGACGGATTTGCCACTTCACGCAGGCCGCCATTGTCCATTTCAAAAATTCCCACTTCCTGGGCCGGACCAAAACGGTTTTTCAGGGTTCGCAGGATCCGGTGGTGGGACTGCTTGTCCCCTTCGAATTGAAGGACCGTGTCCACCATATGTTCGAGTATGCGGGGGCCGGCCAGATCACCGTCCTTGGTGACGTGACCGATGGCGATCACCGTGATATTCTCCTGTTTTGCCAGCTGCATCAATAACGCGGCACACTCCCGTATCTGGGCCGTGGTGCCCGGCATGCTCTGCAGGGTGCCATGGTACACGGTCTGGATGGAATCGACGATCAGGATCCCGGGTTTTTCTTTGCGTGCAGATTCGATAACCTGCATGATCTCCGTTTCCGTGTAGAGATGCAGGTGAGCGGGACGGAC
>SKYW01000289.1 GCA_007127695.1 Balneolales bacterium
AAGTGAACAGGACGGTGGATGTGGAAGCGCGCCTGTCAGAAAAACAGGGTACGGTAGAATACCGAAGGGGGATCATCGGACAATGGATCTCTGCCAGCGTAGGCAACCTTTTCCGGGAAGCAGATGGTGTCCGCACATCCACGGAATCTATGGGAAAAGTGACCTTTGTTGACGGCTCAGACGTGGAACTTGCCAGGAATACCACCGCCATCATCAGAAGTTCGCGGCTTGACCGTCTCACCAACACTTCTGACGTAGAGATCAATATCAGCCAGGGCGGGCTTCTGGCCAGGCTTTCTGCCGATGGTATTGAGCGGTCCAACTACCAGATCAGTGCCGGAAGTGCCACCATGGTCGTGAAATCATCCAATTTCTGGACCGAAAAAACCGATGAAGACCGGGTAGTGATGGCAAACTACAGCGGTACCACTACGGTCACTGCCGAAAACGAAGTCATCGACCTCGGACGCAATCAGGGCACCATTGTAGTGCGGGGCCGTGTACCCACGCAGCCCGTACAACTGCTTTCGGCTCCCCGGATGCGATGGGCGGCAACGGACTCTGTGATCATACGCGACCGGATAACACTGGCATGGACCCCCATTCAGGGAGCTGCCAGATACGAAGTGGATATCTCCGACTCCCCCTCCTTTGATGGATGGGTTCGCAGCTTTCATTCTGAAACCACGGAGAGCTCGATCAGCGACATCCCAACCGGTATCTCTCACATACGTATTCGTGCCTTTGACGATAATGACCTGCGCGGGATCGAAAGCCAGACCTATCGTCTTCTCCGGAGTACCGGAACACTGCCGCCCTACCTTTTCCTGACAGGCGGTGATCCGGCCGAAATATATACATCCGATCCGGAATACACGCTGACAGGGATCACCGAGCCCGGAAGCACGCTGAAAGTAAATGACAAACCTTTAGATGTAACATCCCGTGGTGATTTCTCCGTGACCTTGCCCCTTGATCAGGGCAGCAACACCGTGGAATTATCGGTTACCAATGCCTCGGGAAGCACTACCCGTCAGACACGTTCCATAATAAGGATTTCCGAAGAAAAGCTGTTTGACCTCACCTGGTCTTCTTTTGCCGAAGAGGGACGTGTCCGGTTCGCAGAAGATATTCTCATAACCGGCCGGGCATATCCGCCGCTTGAAGTCGTTGCCAGAGTGGGTGACGTGGAGCAGGTAGTCCCTTGCGGCATCAACGGCAACTGGGCACTCAGTATAAATCCGGAGCGGAACTCCGATCTGACCATCGCATTGCGGTATCGAAACAGCAAGGAAGTAATCGGGGAGCGAACCTTCCGGATTGAATAAACAGGAACCATCTCGGCAACAGAATGGCAACCAATACAATTAACCCGGTTTTATTCCCGCATCGGAAAGAAAATATTACCATGAAACGAACATGACAGCCTCCGGCTGACATACAGGGGTAAAATTACATCCTGTCATGTGAGTTCATTCTGACCTTATAAATCTAAAATGATTTAAACAGATGAAATCAAAAATTATAAACAGATGAAAATCAAATGTGAAAGTAACCAGATGACCTCTCTTCATCGTTTCCGTTTTCGCCTTGCGGCAATAGCAATGATTCTGCTATTCACGCCGCTGCACAGTTTTGCACAGGAAGTATATCTTTCCATATCCGGTCGGGACGCTTTCGTGGATTCCGGCGACCAGCTGCATCAGTATGACTTCTGGATACGGCCGCTCGATACCGTATCGGCGGATTCCGATATCCGCCTGGAAGTTTTTGATGCTGCCCTGGGGGGACATGGCGATCTGATTTTTGGCAACACCACCCGCACTACCTACGAGCTGCTTCCATTCCGTGACCTCTACCGAAAGGAGGAGCAGCGCATAGTACCCGTCAGCGAAGAGAGCCGGCTGTTGCAGTCTGAAACCGTGCACAACGAATCGCGCTTTACGAACCGTTGGGTAAGCCTCTTCCATTTCGGACAGGAAGGACAGACTGCATTTGAGGAGGAGGGCTACATTCTGCGCGTCCGGACCAGTGAAGGCGACGATGTCAACACATTCAAACTTAGGATGGCGGGAGAGGATGCCGAGAACTGGCAGATCGTCGCTTTTGACATTTCCTTCTCCCTGGTCGGTTCCGCTTTCAGCAACCGGATATTTCTTCAGCCGCTTTTTGACACTACGGAACCTGTTGAAGTGCAAATCCTTGGAGAAGAAGAAACCGAGGTCGACTATATCGATGCTTTCGGGAATACCGCTGCCGCAACACGTGCATGGACTGACTGGGAATCATCCTATCGCGGCATATCCAACGCATGGGGGTTCATGACCACGGGAGCCAATCAATATTACAACAACATGGTCATCAAAGGCAGCCGGGAAATGCTCCCCATCATTTATGATTACCAACTGCTGAGCTCAGCAGATGTTCCAAGGCCCCAGATTTCGGCTTTTCCGGGGACTTCGTGCGAAGAGGGCGGTCTGTCGCTCAGTTTCAGCGGAGTGGGCCTTGACATCCACAATGCCAGGTGGTTCGTAGAGAACCAGTCATACGCCGGACGCCGCTTTACCCACGCTTTTTCTTCCTATGGCTATTTTCCATACGAGGTGGCCATTCCAGTGACCGGCCGGTTTTTCCCGAGGTATCTGCTTGAAAGCGGAGAGATCCCCGTCCACCGTCCACCGCACATACAGGTAACCGGCGGCGTGGATTACCTGGCACCCGGCGAAGCAATGCCCCTTGATGCTTCCGGGACCTATGACCCGGAAGGGTATGACATCCGTTTTGAGTGGTTCGTGAATAATGAACTGAGAGGTACCGGAGAGCAGTTCGCCTTCTCAAGCCAGACACCCGGAAACTATGATGTGACCTTGAATGTCACCAGTGACGGTCCCAATCCGGAATGCGCCCTCTCTGAAGAATCGGTTGCGGTTCGTGTAAACTCGCAGCCCTATGCTGAAATATCCCATGAACCTGTCGTTGCCAGGGATGTGGAAGCCCGGCTTCAGGCTGTCAATACCCAGGATGCCGATGGCGACCAACTCCTCTTTTTCTGGGAGGATGATGGCATCATTGGCGAGGCGGAGGGACGCACCGTGCGTATACGCCACACGGAAGCAGGCATGTATCAGGCCACCCTTACCGTAGATGACCAGACAGGAACTGACAATGCACGTTATTCGACAACCGTATCCTACAAAGTGAATGCCGAGCCCGTGCCGCGGTTTGAACTTCCGGAAATTGTGGCAACCGGCGAGCCGGTCCAGCTTGACGGCGAGGGCTCGTCCGATCCGGATGACGACCCGCTGACACTCCGATGGGAAATATCCGACGGCCGGCAGCTCAGTGGCCCCGTCAACGATATCGATTTCAGCGAACCCGGAGATTATACCGTCACATTGCGGGTGGACGATGGCGAGGGCGTCGAAAACTCGGTCCAGACCCTGACCCGCAACCTGCGCGTCAATCATCCACCGGTCGCTGTAATCACCGCTCCGGAACATGTGAACCGGGGACAGATCACCTTTTCAGCCGCCGAAAGTTTCGACATTGATCAGGGCATCCAGGATTATCAGTGGGATTTTGGTGACGGCAACAGTGGCAGCGGTGAGGAGATAACGCACCGGTTTGCAGCACCAGGCACCTACCAGATCACCCTGACGGTGGATGACGGTGCCGGTCTTGCCAACAGCATCACCACCACTGAGCATGAACTGAGGATAAACGCCAACCCGGTGGCCTTGATCAGCGCACCTGAACTGGTCGCGCCCGGTCAGGCCTTCACCCTGGACGGCTCCGAAAGTTTTGATGACGATGGACAGATCATCGCATTTGACTGGTTTATCAATGACCGTCCGGCAGGCAGCGGATCCCTGCTGGAAACAACACTTGACCAACCCGGCGTGCACAAGATCGGATTGAGGGTGAAAGACGACTCTGGTTTCGAAAACGCCTACGATATCGCCACAACCACGGTACGGGTGAACCACAGACCCGTTGCCCGATGGACCAGTGAGCCGAAAGTTACCGAGCCGGAACGCACAACACGTTTTTCAGCAGTAGAGAGCTATGATCCCGACAATGAAAACCTGCAGTTCACCTGGACATTCGAGGATGGCGTCGTGCTGGAAGGAAATACCGTCGAAAGAAGCTTCGAAAACCCCGGTACCCGCAGATTTACGCTTCGTGTGGACGATGGCGAAGGACTTACCAACTCTGTTTTCGAAAAAGAGGACAAGATCCAGGTGAATCACGAGCCGATTATCGTAATGGAAAGCGAAATACGGTCCAACAGCAAGCAGGTCCTGCTGGATGCGTCTCAAAGCTATGATCCGCAAAACAATCCGCTCTCCTTTGCCTGGGAGCTGCCCGACGGCTCGGTCAGGAACGGGGCATCATTCACCTGGACTGCTCCTGAAGCCGGAATGCATTGGGTAAGCCTTATTGTGGATGACGGGTTGGGACTGGACAACTCACGGATCTCCATGCCGGTGCGGGTTACCATAAATCAACCGCCCGTTGCCGTGGTCGACTCTCTCATCATGGCCTGCACGGGACAGTCTATCATCTTCTCCAGCGCTCTTTCGTATGATCCGGATGAAGATATGTTCGTGACACACTGGGATTTCGATGATGGCAATTCATCCCGGCAAAGCAATCCGCATCACTCCTACACGGAACCCGGGACCTATCAGGTGCGGCTGACCCTGGACGACGGTTTCTCCCACGAGTCTTCTGTCGCCGTCATCCCGGTGATCGTGGAAGGTTCTCCCCAGGCAAGGATGGATTTTGAAGAGATTACGGTCTGCGCAAATACACCGGTCGTTTTCGACGGGTCAGCCAGTACCGATCCACTGGGACAAATCGCATCCTACAACTGGGAATTTGGCGATGCCAGCAACGGAATTGGTGCCCGTACAACCCACTTTTACGAAGAACCCGGTACCTACGAAGTGGTCCTCTCTGTTATGG
>SKYW01000052.1 GCA_007127695.1 Balneolales bacterium
CTTCCAGCGCCTCATCTGCAATTTTCTTCAAAGGGATCTTCTTGCCGGCACGCAGGGACACGTTGGATGTCACCAGCATCTTGCAGTCCGAGTCATTCACGCGACCCTTGATCGCATCGGCGCTGAATCCGCCGAAAATGATCGAGTGGATAGCACCTACACGGGTGCAGGCCAGCATGACGATAGCCAGTTCAGGAATCATCGGCATATAAATGGCCACGCGGTCACCCTTTTTGATACCCTTGGATTTCAATACGTTGGCAAATTTGCTCACCTCTGTGTGAAGCTGCTTGTAGGTGTATTCCTTTACGGCATCTTCTTCCTCACCCTGCCATAAAATGGCTGTCTTGTTTTCAACGGGTGTGCCAAGGTGACGATCAAGGCAATTGTAGGAAACATTCAGTTCGCCATCCTCAAACCAGGTGTGTTTGATGATCCGTTTTTTTGTGTTCCACTCGTACTCGAGGGTTTTTGTAGGTGCCTTGAACCAGTCCAGTGACTTGGCCTGTTCCAGCCAGAACCCCTCGGGGTCATTGACGGACTGTTCCCACATTTCCTTGTACTGATCCAGTGAATTGATCCATGCTCTTTTCCGGATTTCCTCGGGAGGAGGGAAAACGCGTGATTTTGACATAAATGACTTCATTCCTGATTGTTTTTCTGACATAGCCACATCCGATTTATAAAAGTGTGAATGTTGAAGTTGAAATTGTTTCTTTAATAGTGTCCGGGGTCGCCATAAACCCATCGACCAGTATTGTAAATGCTGAAATTCTACGCCCCTGGTTCATGCTGAAAAAAAAGGAGAAATGCCGTTAATTGCAACTAAAAAAAGGGCTTTTCTCAGGCAAATATACCGCTCTGAAATCACGTTTACACGTGTTATCTTTACCAGGGACGGGGCCCTGACCGGACATCCAGCAAAAATATGACGGATAAACCACTCGTTAGAAGCGGGTAGGCATGTTATCAGAAAACACATTCTGGCATGCAATTTGATTCTCCGGCGCCATCATTTTTCTGCAGTGTCTGGTCAGCGTCGTTCCCAGCACTGTAATACCAGGTGATTTCCTGTAAACAGACACTATTTTCCCACTTATGCCAGTTTTTCCAGATCCAGTATTCCGGGACTTGAGCAAAACGCCGGAGCTTCCGCAGGCATCGGAGCATCCGCAGGCATCGGAGCGCGTCCGAAGCCCGCTCATGCGTATCGTGCTGGCAATGGTGTTTGCCCTGGGACTCAGCAGTTGCACCACATCGGCATGGATGGTTGCCGAACAGCCCGTAGCCGACCCGGATTCCGAAACCACACTTTCCGAAATCGAATTTTTTCACCCGGTGATCACCCCGTCCCCCCAAAACCCGGTCTTCTCCCTGGAACTGCTGAATGAACGGGCACTGCTCTACAACATGCACCTTGCTTCGGAACGGCACATCCAGCAGTACAGGCCCCGGTACGGGTACATGGTGCTCGGGCTGTCCGGCATGACCATGGGGCTCTATCTGTCCAACTCCTCCGTTATCGACGCTGACCGCCTCTCAACACGGGAGCGAGCCATGCTGAACCTTGCGGCACTGAGTATTGGCGCAGCCAGCTATCTGGCCATGAAACCCGATGGCGAACCACGTCCGGCCGGTGAAAAACGCCTGCTCCAGAAAACTGGGACCCGGGTTTTTCAGGACACCATCCCAGTCCCCCTCTCCACCGATGCCCAGGCCCGGCTTTCCTTAACGCGCGGAACAGAAAAACTGGTGGATGCGCGCCCCCTTGACTTCCGGGACAACACCGTCTCCTTTCATATCGGCCAAGAGACAGATATCTGGAGACTTCCCGGCACGGACACCACCGGCCTGCATTTGCAGCTTGAGTACCAGAATGTGCGCTTTGATCAATACGTGGCACTCTCCGATTTCATGCAGGAATTTGTGGAGGTCACAGCTTCGAGTGTACCATTGAGAACGTCACCGGCAATCCTCAGCAACAATATCATACAGCATGTTGGCAGTCAAAGCCGCTTCCCTTTTCTTAGCGATGTGGATGACCGCTGGTACCGGATCCTCAGATCGGATGGACCTGCCTACGTACGCAAGGAATACTCCAGGCGGATGTGGCAGGTCGCGGACACGGCCCGCATTGGCGATCAGGTGGTGCTGCCCGACCAGGTGGTGTTCGGTGATATTGAGATCGAACGGAATCTGCCAGATAACAGAAGAGCGAATCCGGATGCCATAGCCATCGTCATTATCAACGGCGAATACCGCGATCCCCTGCAGTACCTCCGGAATGCCTCACGCACGGCACAACTTGTTTCACTGTATTCCAGCCAGGTGCTTGGGTACTACTCGGACAACATCCGGGTATACCAAAACATGACCTACGATGAGATGCGGCTACTCCTTCAGGAGAGCGACTCACTTATGATCGGCGGAAGGCATCTCTCGCAGGATGAATCCGACCTCTTTGTCTACTACTACGGCCATGGGATCACGGATCCGGATAACCGCTTTTATCTGGTTCCGGTCGACTATGATCCCGCCGGCGGCACGAGCGGACTGATACCTGTTCAGGATCTGGTGGATACGATTGCCGGCATGAGCGCACGGAAAACCGTCACGGTGCTGGATACCGACTGGTCCCGGGCCTCTGTATTCGGGACGCATACCGATAACGGTGTTCGTATCCGCACAGAGGAAGCAGAGGCGTTGCAGTCGGTTATGTCACGTCTTCCCGAAACGGCGGCAGTGCTCTGGGCAGCCAGTCCCGGTCAACGCTCCGGACCGTACAGCGTCAATAACGACCGGGTTGGACACCCCTACGATATCTTTACCTGGTATTTTTTCCAGGGTCTGAAAGATGGGCAGCGGACCACCGGCGGCCTGGAAAGCTACCTGGAACGAAATGTCCCGTTCACGTCCCGCAGACTTCTGGACCGGGCCCAGAATCCGGGTTTTTCCGGCAACGGCAACCTCACATTGATCAGGGAGCGTCCGGACGAGCCATGACCACCATATACTGGTCAGTGAACACCCGGATGAACCGTAACCCGTCCGGATGAACCGTAACCCGTCAGATGCTGCCGCCCGCCATGGCGCAGTACCGCAGTACCTGTGCCGGCTACATGCCGGTATGGTAAACGGCATATTCCCAGGGGGCGAAGCTGAACGATTCCGCGTCGCCCAGGACCACCTCGATATCCCGAAACAGATCGGTGTAGCTGCCGGACGCCTCGGCCGTTGAGAGTTCAAAGGAGGCCGGCTGATCCGTCAGGTTGAGTAGCACAACCACCCTGTCACCGTCTTTTTCACGGTAAAAAGCAAAAACCTGGTCGTCGGCCGTGGTGGCAAGCCGGTTGATCGGTCCGCCATGGATACCATTGAAAAGCGCCCGGTTCTGCCGGTTCAACTGCAGCAGTCTCGTGTAAAAATCCAGCAGCGGGAAATCACCCCATTCAATCGGGTCCTTTTCAAAAAACTCAAGCCGCTTGTCCATGGCCGCCTCCTGTCCGTTGTAGACCAGCGGCATGCCCGGAATGGTCGCCGCCAGCACGGCAAACGCCTCCACACCGTCACCCAGCCGCTCGAAGACCGTGCCGTTCCAGCTGTTCTCATCATGGTTGGATGTGAACTGCATGCGGTAGGCAAAATCAGGAAAACGCTCCCGGTTCTCTTCCAGATGCTGCTCGAAATCATCTATGGTGATCTCACCGGCAGCCAGCTGATTCATGTGATGGTGGGTCTCCCATGCATATGACATTTCGAAAGCATGGATGTGATGCTCCGGCGTCTCGGCTTCGGCCAGCATGAATACCGGCTTGATACTGTCAAGGCGATGCCGGGCCTCATCCCAGAATTCCGTAGGTACCAGGTCCGCTACATCACAGCGATAACCGTCGATATCAAACTCGCGCACCCAGTATTCGAGCGCCTCATGCATCTTGTGATGTGTCTCGGGATTGCCGAAGTCGAGCTGGATCACGTCGGTCCAGTCGGTTCCCGGGGGGATGATGAAATTGCCCTCCTCATCCGTTTCGTAGAGTTCGGGATGCGTTTGCGTCCACACCGCATCCCACGACGTATGGTTGGCAACCCAGTCCAGGATCACATACATGCCGTGCTCGTGAATCTGTCGAACCAGCTCCCGGAAATCCTCTTTTGTGCCGAATTCTGGATTCACATCCAGATAATCGTAAACGGAATAGTAACTGCCCAGTGTGCCTTTCCGCTCCTTTTCACCGATCGGGTGGATGGGCATGAGCCAGAGGATGTCAACGCCCATGTCGCGAAGGCGGGGCAGGTGTTCGGCAAATGCGGCAAAGGTTCCCTCTTCCGAGAACTGACGCAGGTTCACCTCATAGACGGTGGCATTGACAGCCCATTCCGGGGTTTGCGGGGGCGTGGGGTATTCGGGCTGCTTTTCCGAATTGCAAAAAGCAGTGATCATGGACAGCAACAGGATGAACGGCATAAGCTGCCGTGGTGAGAAGCGGAGTGTTTGCAGGTTGGAATTCATAATCGCAGGGTATGTGACAGGAGATCGATCGTTGAAAGGATCAGGCCGAATCGGCACCGACCATTGACGCTATAAAATACCGGAATTTACTCAAAGAATGAAAGCGCTTACTTTTTTGAGAAATAATGCCAGCCTGCCAAAAACAGTGCACTTTTGATTCGATTGTGGGTAGGAGTTTCTTTATATTTAGATTCTGTCAAAATAAGGAACTTCCGGCGCCGCCGGTGTGGTTACATGATAGGACACTGTAGATGGCATTTATCCGTTTTCTTCAGTCGGACAGTAACAAGTCATCGTGCATGTACTCCCGCACCGGAACACCCAACACAACTAACCGTTTCATATCTGTTATGAGTGATACACAAACCATCGAAAGCATGGTAAAACAGCCGTACAAGTACGGTTTCAAGACCAATGTCGAGTATGA
>SKYW01000006.1 GCA_007127695.1 Balneolales bacterium
CAATGGTCCGCACCCGTTCCATGTCAAGAACCTCATAGAACATATTGCTTATGAAGAACGTAAACCCGCCGATCAGCACGGATACCATCAGGATCCGCCAGAGAAAATATCCACCCAGGATCGGTTCATCGGGATCACGCGGGGAGAGTTCCATCACGCGCTTCTCCATCGGCTCGAAAGCCAGGGCCAGGGCCAGGGTCACCGCCGTCACCATGTTCACCCAGAGGATCTGCACCGGTGTGATGGGCATGGTTATGCCAAGAACAATAGCTGCGACAAGGACCAGCGCTTCGGCGCCGTTGGTGGGCAGCACAAACAGGATGGTCTTGCGGATGTTATCGTAGACTGTACGCCCTTCTTCCACCGCATTGACGATGGAGGTGAAATTGTCATCAGCCAACACCATTTCCGATGCATCCTTGCTCACTTCGGTTCCCTTGATGCCCATGGCCACACCGATATTGGCGCGTTTGAGCGCCGGGGCATCATTGACCCCGTCACCCGTCATGGCAACAAGCTTGTTGTTCTTCTGCAGGGCTTTGACCAGACGCAGTTTGTGTTCCGGACTTGTACGGGCAAAAACGCTGTGCTTCATGACCACGTCGATCAGCTCTTCGTCCTCCATCTTCTCCAGCTCGGCACCGGTAATCGTGCCCTCGCCGCTGTCGAAGCCAAGGTCTTTGGCAATGGCTTCTGCGGTTATCGCATGGTCACCGGTGATCATGATCACCCGGATTCCCGCGCCTTTGCACTCTTCAATAGCGTCGTAAACTTCCTCACGCGGCGGATCGATGATGCCGATCACACCCAGGAAAATCATGTCGCCCTCGACATCATCGTGGTCAATGCTGTCGGTCCCTTTCTTCGCCTCCCGGAAGGCCGCTCCCATGAGCCGCTGTCCGCGTCCGGCAATCTCTTCCATCTGTTCTTTCCAAAAGTCCTCGTCCAGGTCCTCTTCACCGTCTGCTGTGGCTTGCTTCTTGCACACTTCCAGCAGCTTTTCAGGAGCTCCCTTGAGAAAAACATACCGTTTATCATCGACATCGTTCAGCGTGGCCATGTACTTGTGCTCTGATTCGAACGGGATGTCATCGATGCGTTCGGGTTTGAAATCCTTGAGGCCGGCTTTGAGCGCCAGCGTCACCAACGCACCCTCGGTGGGGCTGCCGTTCAGCTTCCACTCCCCTTCCTTCTCTTCCACCGTAGCGTCATTGCAGGCACGCACACACTGGACCAGTCGCTCCAGCACCGGCTCCCCGGACAACTCCTCAACTTTGTTGTCATCTTTTTTGATATCGCCTTCCGGTTTGTAGCCCGACCCATCCACATCAAACTGTGCACCGGCAATGCGCACGGTCCGCACCGTCATTTCATTGCGGGTAAGCGTACCGGTCTTGTCCGAACAGATCACGCTCACGGATCCAAGCGTCTCGACCGACGGCAGCCGCCGGATTATGGCATTGCGTCCGGCCATTCGCTGCACGCCCACGGCCAGCGTAATGGTAATAATAGCCGGCAGACCTTCCGGGATGGATGCCACGATCACACCGATGGTCGCCATGAACAGCTCCATGATCTCGTAATCGCGGAAAAAGTATCCAAAAGCAAAAAATGCCGAAGCAAAGACCAGGATAACCACCGAGAGGCGGAGTGCAAACTTGTCGATTTTTTGCAACAGCGGCGTTGTGAACTCCTCCACCTCGGAGATCATTTCGGTAATCTTGCCGATTTCGGTATTCGAGCCGGTCTCCACGACCACCCCCGTTGCGGTGCCGTAAGTGATCATGGTTCCTGAAAAGGCCATGCTTAAGCGATCGCCGACCACCGCATCCTCCTCCACCGCATCGGTGCTCTTTTTTACATCGGTCGACTCCCCGGTCAGCGGCGATTCCTCCACCCGGAAACTCTTCGCTTCCAGGATACGTATGTCAGCCGGCACCTTGTCCCCGGACCTGAGCTGAACGATGTCCCCCGGCACGATTTCCTCGGCGTTGACTTTTTGCTTTTTTCCGTCGCGGATGACCTGCGCCTCCAGTGAAAGCATCTTTTTGATTCCTTCCAGCGCTTTTTCGGCTTTTCCCTCCTGGATGAATCCGATCACCGCATTGGCGATGACCACAGCCAGGATTACAAACGTGTCGATCCAGTGTTCCATCAGGGCCGTGACACCGGCTGCGACCAGCAGCACATAGATCAGCACATTATGGAAATGGGACAGAAACTGGATTAACGGGTGCTTGCCCTTTTTTTCGGGGAGCTTGTTTTCCCCGTATGTTTCCAGCCGTTTCTTCACTTCCTCCTGACTGAGTCCATCGCTTTTTTTGCTGTCAAGTTCCTTCAGAACGGCATCCGTCTCAAGACTGTGCCATTTCGTGCGTGTTTCCTTTTCTTTTTCTGTCATGGATTTTTTTTTGGATGCGGTTTACTGCAAAAAAATTATGTCATGCACCCCAAATCCGGCTGAGAAGAACCTGGGTCACCCGCTCACAGGCGGACAAGGTAACGGAAAGCATGTTACCATCATCGCAACAGAACCGATGCTGCTCTATTAACGCCCGGGGTTAACCATACATTCCGGAAGATTGCGGTATGTTGCCGGCATACAAATCAGAAGGGCAGGTCGTCGTCCACATCATCCAGATCACCATCGATCATGGAACTGTTTTTTGAACCCGGGTCCTGCGGAGCTGGTTTACTGCCGGATTGGCTGCTGCCTTGATCGCCGAAGCCGGGCTCATCCGGATACCCGCCTGCGCCGGGCTCCCCGCCATCCCTGTCAATTCGCCAGGCACGGACGTCCGTGTACCATCGCTCGTTGAACTCACGGCTCTGGATATTGATGTACGCTTTGACGTTTTCACCAACAGAAACGGAATCCTTGTCAATCGAATCCCCCCACTGCGACACACACACTTTCCTTGAAAAACGATCGTCCATTTCCAGGATAAAATCACGGCGCCGCCACGGTCCGTTCCTCCCTTCTCCTGATTGCTCTTCCAGTATGTCGACAACTTTTCCCTGAATAAATAATTCCATAACTGATTTTTTAATGAGTGAGAATGTATAAAACAGTGACAATGCCTGGCAATGATGCAACTGCAAGAATCGTGGCAGCGGACACGGAATATGCTTTTAAAGCAGTGGCCAAACATCTTGTCCTATCAGTCATCAAAGATATAAAAAATAACAATCATTGCTTAAAGCTGATTCGGATATTCCCGTGCCCGTGCCAGTGACTGGAAGTATGATGCAGAGAATCTTATCATACACATATTGGCAACTACAAAAGGAGGAACACCATGAATTTATTTCTATTTGGATGTCTATGCTTCATCCTGGCTTGTTCTCCGCATGATCCGAACAAAGAAACCGTATCCATGACTACCATTGAACTGCCTGAACCGCAACGCAGCGGGGAAATTTCCGTTGAGGAATCGCTTCAGCAGCGCCGTTCTGTCCGCGAATATGCTTCCACGCCGCTCTCCCTGGAGGAGATCGGCCAACTGGCATGGTCCGCCCAGGGTATCACCGATCCGGCCCGGAGCTTCCGCACCGCTCCATCCGCTGGTGCCACTTTCCCGATGGAACTCTTTTTTCTCATTTCCGATGCCGGCGATTTTACCGAAGGCGTTTACCGGTATCGCAACGAAAATCATTCGCTTGAACAGGTAATTGAAGGTGACCTGCGGCATGACCTCTACCGGGCGGCGCTTCAGCAGGACGCCATCACCAATGCACCTGTTGTATTGGTGATCACCGGCGTACTCAGCCGCATTGAACCGCGCTACCGTGATCGCGCCATGCGCTATATGTACATGGAAGCTGGACACGTGGCACAAAATGTCTACCTCCAGAGCGTACCGCTTGATATCGGCACGGTAGTGATCGGTGCCTTCAGCGACGATGGCGTAAGCGATGTGCTGCAGCTGGATGATGGGGAATACCCGCTCTACATAATGCCCATAGGTAAACTTCGGTAACCCACGACACATGTTGTCGAAATCAGGCAGTTTTTCCGGAAGCAGCAATGATGCCTGCACGAACCGTTAGTACCATGGCCATTTTGCACCGGCACCTTTTTATAATCATCAGGCCGGTCGATCTTCCTTTAGGAACTTGCCGGTCTGAACCATCATCATATAATACATGCCGATATGCTGGTACTCGTACTTGGCGGCAACTCCGAGATAGGCCTTGCCGCTGCAGAACAGTTCGCTCAAAAGGAAAAAGCCGATATCATCCTTGCATCTCGAAATCTGGAAAAGGCTCGGGAACAGGCCCGTATTCTGGCCAAACGCTGTAAGGTCACCGTATGGGCCGAACCGTTTGACGCCCTGGATTTCGATTCCCATCGGCAGTTCTACGAAAAGCTGGATCCCAAACCAGATGTCGTAATCCTGGCTTTTGGCGTCCTGAATAACCAGAAGGAAGCCCAGAAAGTTTTTCAGCTTGCCCGAAACACACTGGACAGCAACCTGCTCGGAGCCGTTAGCATACTGGAGCCGATTGCCGCTGATTTCGAACAACGGGGACACGGTACCATCATCGGCATCAGCTCCGTGGCCGGTGAGCGCGGACGGCAAAGCAGCTATATCTACGCCGCATCCAAGGCCGGCCTGACCGTCTACCTGGATGGTCTGCGCCATCGTCTGTGGCCGTCAGGCGCCAGGGTGATCACCGTACTTCCAGGTTTCGTGCCGACCAAAATGGTATCCGGACGCACTGCGAAATTCGGCGCAACCCCGCTGAAAACCGCCGGGAAGGACATCTACAAAGCCTGGAAAAAGGGCAGGCATAAAATCTACACCGGGGCCAAAATGCGATGGATCATGGCTATCGTCCGGGCTGTGCCGGAGTTCCTGCTCCTGAGAATGCGGAATATCTGATCGGACTCCGCGACGGCACCTTCTGCCCGGTTCAA
>SKYW01000295.1 GCA_007127695.1 Balneolales bacterium
CCGTAAATGAACCGCAAATCGAATTCCCTTGTTATCTGAACGTGGAAAGCGGCTGTGTCACAGGCAAGCCTGATAACGGCTTGTCTTTCGGGCTCACAAAATCTCAGGGCGAATACTTCCGTTATATTGCTGACGGAAAAAAGTCGAGGCTTCTGAACACCGATTTCCCCGTACCAGACATTAAACATCTGATCCATCATCTGGATACTTACTTTCAGTTTCATCTGGAAGGTATCAGAGGAAGAAGATCAGACGCCATTTTTGAACAAATCCTCTGATGAGCATGCCACTCCATCAAAAACTGCTTACCGGCGTCCTTATCCTGCTTACTGGCATGCTGCTGGGCGCACTCATGATGATCATGCGGGGAAACTGGATTCCGCCCGAACGGACTCAGGTGCGCTACACGGAGGTTCTGAGGAGCGCTCCTCCCACCGACTCTGTTACGGCACCCGTCTTTTCCGGTCCGACCACCCTCTTCCGGGAAATCGCGGAAAGCGTGATCCCGGCCGTGGTTTACATCGAAACGGAAATCGCAATGCGGCAGGCCGTGCCCGATGATGAGCACCATGATTTTGAAAACCAGTTCTGGGACCGGTTTCTTCCAAGAAGAAGGGCCCAAAGCATTGGATCCGGTGTGCTTGTATCCAGCGACGGCTATATCCTGACCAACCACCATGTTATTCAGGGTGCAGATAACCGGATCCGGGTCATGACCCACGATCGCAGACAATATCCGGCCACCGTTGTTGGAAGCGATCCCTCAACCGACCTTGCCGTGATCAAAATCGAAACAAACGACGCCAGCCCGATCATCATCGGTAATTCTGATCATGTGAACATCGGCGACTGGGTCATGGCAGTCGGCAACCCGTTCCGTCTGAGGTCCACCGTAACCGCGGGTATCATAAGTGCTATCGGCCGCGATGTGGATATCATTTCCGACCGGATGCGCATCGAAAGCTTCATCCAGACAGATGCCGCCATCAATCGCGGCAACAGTGGCGGAGCACTGGTAAATACCATGGGTGAACTGATCGGGATCAATACGGCCATTGCCTCGGAAAGCGGAACGTACCAGGGTTATGGTTTTGCCGTGCCTGTCAACATGGCCATGAAAATCGGTCAGGATATGATCGAGTTCGGATCTGTGCAACGGGCATTTCTTGGAGTTGAAATCACCTCCATAGAGTATGAACAGGCGCGCAGACACGAATTAAGTCATGTGAGCGGCGTGGAAGTGCGGAGCGTAGTGCCGCGTGGCAGCGCCGACCTGGGAGGACTGAAAAGGGGAGATGTCATTCTGGCCGTGAATGATTTCCCCGTTGATGCCGCAAACCGCCTGCAGGAACGCATCGCACTGATGCGACCCGGCGAGGAGATTACACTCAGCGTTTGGCGCGATAAAAAAGAGCTGGAACTCCGGTTCCCGCTGTTGGGACTTGACGATGAAGCCATACGGGAATGGGCGAGTGCTGCGCCTCCACAGCCGCAACCCATGGACTTCGATAACGAAACAGAATCGGGTGTACAACAGAAATCCTTCGATGCCGGATTCACCCTGGCCGAGCTGGCCATATTGGAAGAAATGTCCCGCAACGAACTGGTTGTCGTACGGGTTGAACCGGGAAGCGCCTCCCATGATGCAGGGATTAGAGAGGAAGACGTTGTTACCCATATTGAAGGAACACCCGTGGAATCTCTTGATGAATTCACCGCTGCCTGGCAAAAAAAGGGCAGCCGGGAAGTTTCTGTTCGTGTCCTTCGGGACTCCCGCGCACTTGCAATCATTGTTCCCGCACATTGATATGTTTCAAGCAGCTGCAAGCAACTAGTATATGATATCCGTAATAACGATTGCCAATCGACACAAAAAGCAACCGGATAACCGAACCATGTCACAATACCTCTCCGCATTCCTCATATTGGCCCTGAGCCTGTCACTTGTCCAATCCTGCGCACAATTTCGTGATACCGTTGTCGATGATGAGGACGACGTAGTTACTGAAGATGCAGAGGTTCCGGCAGAGCCTGAGGAAGCCACCGGATTGCCCGCATGGCACGATCCCCTGAAACCCGTGCAGATAACCGGGGATTCACTCATCGTCTCAGCTGCTGCCGTTGCCGCTGATTCATCCGATGCAAAGGCCATCGCAGAACTGACACTTGCGGAGTACAGAAATAAGGGCCTCTCCGATATCCTTTTTCTGTTGCTGGAAGAGGAAGGGGTGGATGTACTGGAGGAATCAGCACATCCAGGAGCCGAAAAAGAGCTTAGAGAAAAGCTCATACGGCTTTATGCAACAGGAAATGGAGAGTCAGGGCACATCCGTGCCGGTTCCAGGTCGGTGTCGTGGCACAGTGAAAACGGCCAGGTTCGCTGCTACATCAGACAGGCCTACAACAAGGAAGAACTGTACGAAACCGTGCGCATGCAGATCCGGCAATAAACTCAGGGCCACAGTTCACATATAAAATATGTTTACGCACATCCTGAATCCGGAATACCCCCTGCAGATCATTATTACGTGCAGAGGATATTCCGTGCAGATCCAGGGAGTCAGAAAAGTTCATCAAACCCGGTGTGGCCGGTGCACACGCAGAATGAATGAATGAATGAATGATGAATTCTGTCTTACATGTATGAGATGATCTTGTCGCCGAACTCAGAGGTTTTCAGCAATGTGGCACCTTCCATCTGGCGCTCGAAATCATAGGTGACCTCCTTGTTGCTGATGGCCGTTTCCATGCCTTTTTCAATCAGACGGGCTGCTTCCGGCCATCCCAGATGATCCAGCATCATGACAGCTGAAAGGATAAGCGAGCCCGGATTCACCATGTCTTTTCCGGCATATTTGGGAGCCGTTCCATGCGTGGCCTCAAAAAGCGCAAAACCGCTCTGGTAATTGATGTTGGCCCCGGGCGCAATGCCAATTCCGCCAACACACGCAGCAAGTGCATCGGAGATATAATCACCGTTCAGATTGAGGGTGGCTATAACGTCGTATTCGGCCGGACGGGTAAGGATCTGCTGCAGAAATGCATCGGCGATCACATCCTTGATCACAATTCCATCCGGAAGCTCACACCACGGCCCGCCATCAATTTCCTTTGCACCAAACTCTTCTTTGGCCAGCTCGTAACCCCAGTTTTTGAAGCTGCCTTCGGTGAACTTCATAATGTTGCCTTTGTGGACCAACGTCACACTCTTGCGGCCATGCTCTTGTGCATATTCAATGGCCGAACGGATAAGCCGCTTGCTGCCTTCCTCTGAAACCGGTTTGATGCCAATGGATGAGCTGCCGGGAAAACGGATGTTGGTGGCTTTCATCTCCTCTATAAGGAACTTTTTTACCTTGTCAGCTTCAGGGGTTCCGTTTTGATACTCGATACCGGCATAAATATCCTCCGTGTTTTCACGGAAAATCACCATGTCAGTCAACTCGGGCTGCTTGACCGGACTCGGGGTGCCATTGTAGTAGCGGACGGGACGCACGCAGGCATACAGATCCAGAAGCTGGCGCAGTGCAACATTCAGGCTGCGGATGCCTTCCCCAACCGGGGTGGTGAGCGGCCCTTTTATCGCAACCCGGTACTCCCTGATTGCATTCAGGGTATCGTCAGGCAACCAGGTGTTGTTTCCATAGAAATCAACGGACTTTTCACCTGCATACACCTCCATCCAGGATATCTTTTTGCTGCCTCCGTAAGCCTTCTCAACAGCGAGATCCACCACTTTTTTCATGACCGGTGTGATATCCACCCCGATCCCGTCACCTTCGATATAGGGGATTATGGGCCTGTCCGGCACAGAAAGTGTGCCGTCTTCTTGTAAAGCTATTTGTTTTCCGTCATCTGGTGTTACAATTTTCTCAAATTTCATAATCAAATAATTATGGCAGATCTTGTTTTTGTTTGCAGTTGGAACCCAAAGATAAGAAACTATTATGTAACTGCAGGCAGGGTTGTGAAACTGCCATATAACAAATTAGGGACGCCTGATGATTCCCGTTGCCCGTGATAATTAGTATATTGTACGGGACAGGGCTTTGTCCCTCTTGGGAATCGCGCTTCGGACCGTATTTTCGAGAGGACAGAATAACCCGAAAGTGGCAGCCGTTTCTAATGTCTGAAGATGCGGTATATCTGATGGATGGATTTCGGAATCCGGCACAGAACATGGTAGCCGCACCAATGATTCATAACCCCAAGCACGTTCCTGACTGATCATGCTTTCACCTTTGATGGGCAGAAGGCCCCAGCATAAACGATTCAACTACCAGTACCGGTACTACAAGCCGAATCCCGTGCGACCGGATCGTATCAAGTTCCGAAGGATTACCCGTCGCGGCACCGCCGGATCCATACTGCTGTACGCATTCCTTTTGTTTTTGGTCTTGTGGATCATCACCTGATTCCAAATATCCAGCTACATAACCGATTGAAGTAAAACAAGTATTTTGGCTATATCAGGCGATCATTCCTCACTTATCAAAGTACTCCCGCCGGAAGTATCAAATAAAATTGCCGCAGGAGAGGTGGTGCAGAGACCGGCATCGGTGGTCAAGGAGCTCCTTGACAATGCCATTGATGCCGGAGCCGATCATATTTCCGTAGTACTTCAAAATGCAGGACGGACCCTCATACAGGTTCGCGATAACGGATGCGGAATGTCGCAGCTGGATCTTTCGCTCTGTTTTCTGAGGCATGCCACATCAAAACTCCAATCCGTAGACGACCTGCAGAACATCCGAACACTCGGATTCCGCGGTGAGGCCATGGCTTCCATTGCATCCGTTTCCCAGGTCACCGTTACCACCAAACGCGTTGAGGACGAGGCCGGTGCAGCGTACGAGGTCCATGGAGGCGAAGAGATCGGACTTGCTCCGGCCGCATCCGACAATGGCACCAGTGTGACCGTGCGGAATTTGTTCTACAATGTACCGGCTCGACGAGCCTTCCTCAAAACGGACGCCACGGAATTCCGCCATATTCTTCTCATATTCCATCAGGCAGCCCTGGCCTGGCCTGAAATTGCTTTTGACCTCGATGCCGACGGGGAGATCGTCTACCGCCTGGCAGCATCGGACCTGGAGTCCCGAATAGCCGAATTGTTCGGGAAATCGTACAAGGCCAGCCTGATCCCGACGGCCGAATCCACCAGCATGGTACGCATACAGGGGCTGATCTCTGACCCGAAACTTGCAAAAAAAACAAGGGGGGAACAGTTCCTTTTCATAAACAGGCGCCCCTTTTATCATCGGCACCTCAATTATGTCGTTCAGGAAATCTATCGCGACTGGCTCCAGCCGAACGAGTTTCCCTTCTTCGCTTTGTTTTACGAAGTGGATCCGGAGAGTGTAGATGTGAATGTGCACCCGACAAAGCAGGAAATAAAGTTCGAGGATGAACGCATGATTTCGACCTTTACACGCTCGGTTGTGAAAAAAGCCCTGAATGACCACATGAGGGTTCCGGTCTGGGATCCCGCTGAAAGTGATATGCCCATGTCAAGAGTGGCTAAACAAGAGCATTTCCGGCGGTTTTTTGAAGGCGAAGACCGGAACGCAGCAACCGGAGGAGGTCTCCCCGGCAGAGGTTTCCGGAAAACGGGTGGATTCGTGCCAGCCGATTCAGCAACGCGACTCTATGGCGATGATCGAAATCCACAGGAAAAAGAGGGAGCAGTCACCGGGCAGGAATATGATAGCGACCAAGAGGAAAGCGGGCAATCTGTAGGCACAGAATACAAAAAAGAAGAAAGACGATCGGATCCCCATTCGCTTCATGCCGAAAAGCAACGATTTCAACTGCGTGAGAGCCGGTTCAGCCAGATCCACAACCAGTTTATCATTTCGCAGACACGCAACGGCATGTTCATCATGGACCAGCACGCTGCCCACAAGCGGATCATCTATGAAAAAGTGTTAAGCGAAGCTGAAAGCGGACTTCCCAGCACACAGCAGCTACTCTTTCCAAAGACCATCAACTTCTCCGCAACCGATTTCAGCCTGGTCAGGGAACTGTATCCTGTGATTACGCGGATGGGATTCAATGTGCAGGTGCTCAGCGGAAATTCAGCCATGATTCTTGGAGTGCCCTCCGATATCCGCCTGGATAATGAGCAGCATGTCCTGGAGTCCATCATGGAACAGTATAAAATGATGTCCCGCTCCCTGGCGCTGGGTGAAAAAGAACGGGTTGCCCTGGCGATAGCCAACAAAGCCGCCATTCCCAGAGGGAAGAAATTGTCGGAAGAGGAGATGGAAACACTGGTGGATCAGCTTTTTGCCTGCGAGGAACCCTTCCGTGACCCCCTGGGGAAATATACCATCCGTTCGCTGACCTTGGAAGATCTCCGCGCCATGTTTCGCTGAACCGCGTAATACCGCCAGAGCTTTACAGGTACAGGACTGCCATACCCGCTGCTTACCTGCGTTCCTGGATCAATGGCAGCACGTTGTAGCCGCGGCCAAGAAGATAGATCGCATGCTGTTCCAACATCTCCCGTATCTTGGTGACCGAAACGACATGCGTGATGCCATAGTGTATCGTGGCCCGCTCTTCAACAAAGACATCGCCAGTGAAAGGCAATTGTGCCAGATGTTCCCTGGCCTCATCCTCCTCCGGAACGAGGTACCATTCGCGTGATGCGGAAGTAGACCTGGCCATTCCCACCCACTCAAAAGCAGGAAGGCCGCCGTTGATGGCAACGACAGCTCCGCCACTGAACCCCGGGTTGAACAGCCCATCCGTCACAAAAGAATGATGCCGGTCACGGCTGGCTTGACTCACAATAGCTGTCGTGACCATGGGGTAGCCCCTCGGATAGCCAAAGTTGTAAGTGAAAGTTCCAATTCGCAAGCGATCCGGACGTCCGAAGGGATATGGAAACACCGGAAACTGTTCCCTGACGGACACGTCCAGGGTTGTGTGATCAATGCGAGCTCCTATAAATGCCAGATCGGCAAGATCATCCGTTACCAGCACCTCAAACGTTCCGACATAGGGGGCATCGAAAAGCCAGTTCACCTGATTTATTTTTATTGTGACACTGTTGAGGTAGGGCTGGCCTGCTTCCCTGTATTCGTACAATGTGTCGGGGGATGTGATTACATGACGGGCGGTCACCATTCCGACGAGATCATCACGGTTGTGAATTACGATGGCGGTGCCGGAGGATGTGGTATGACTATGAATCATCGTTGCGGCAATCGGCCTTAGTGAGTGTGCTCTGGCAACATCATCAGGTACGATACGGCTATCGGGATCGAACAGATAGGTTTCATAGTAGGATGTGCTGGTGATCCTCTTGATGGACCGCTGGATGCGTTCCAGGTGATGGGAAGAATTTCCAACCGGATGGCTGGTAATATATTCGCCCGTGCCCGGTTCCTGGTCAATATATACTACCGCTCGTGTACAGGAACCAGCCAGCAGCAAGCTGACCGCAAGCAGTATGACTGTGAATAACAGGGGATATTTCATCGTTTTAGCTTTTATTGTACGCAATACAGGGTCAGCTGTCAAGCTGCCCCAGAAGCTCAATGACAATTGGCTTTCGCTCCCGGTCCATACTGATTCCGGCCGCGGACATCCTGGAGGCCGCATGATAAAATGCCCGCTGCTTATCCGACATGTCACGGATACGCTGCATGGTGAGCAGCGCATCAGTTGATGCACGCTCTGCTGTAGCCATGTTTACTTTATTTTTTAAATCTGCTATCAATAACGCCTGGGCCCGGGATCGCCAGTAATAATCGCGGATTTCGTAGGCGAGTTCCATTGGCTGGGAAATCAAGCCCTGATCCAGATAGGCCGTAATCAGCAGATAGCGATAGTAAGCCCTCTGGTCAGTCATTCCGGCAAGGGTACGGGCAAAATCATGAAAACCACGGCTGATGGCAAAACCATATAGATCGGGAATCTGCCTCTCGAAAGAGGGATGGTCCATCCGGTACCAGGCCGCCATATCGAGAGCACGGTCCGGCCGACCTAATGCAATCCACCTTCTTATGATCGTTGAGATCAGCTGGTTGATGTTCTCTGGATCGGAAACCTCTGAAGCATAAACTTCCGCCTGTTCCATGGCTTCTGCAGCCTGGGATCGGCGGTCACGATGAATGTGGATATCTGCGACGCTTATTTGGGAATGTGATCTCACGAGGGGGGATGAAATGTCCGCAATGCGCGGCACTGCAGCCTGGAGGAGCGAATCGGAAATATCCTGGTTGTCTTCAAGCAACAATGCAATTTCGAGCAGTGATTCTGTCTTCTCGGTTACAGTGTCAGGAATACGGTCCAAAAGGGAAAAAGCCATGGAGAGGCTGTCCTGGCGGACCAGCTCAACTGCGATGGCAGCAAATGACGTATGGCGAAAATAAACGCGGTCAAAATCACCGGCCATGACTGCGGCGGCATCCGGCCCTCCATGCCGTGCGATGACCGTCGCAAGATCCCGCCTGGCAAAATCGGAATAATTGGAATCAATATTTTCAATTTGCCCGATGATCATTCGGCTGTAATCATATTCTCCATGATTGGCCAGTGTCATTGACAAGCGAGAAAGGACATCAATATACTCCAGGGCCCTGTTTTCAGATGGATCGGGAAATTCCTGCAGCAGTGAAACCGCCTGTGACCGGTTTCCTGTTGCCAGCAGGTCATCGCAGATACGATCGATCAGCGTAAGCCGGCTCACCGGATCCACATAGTCAAGGTAAGTGGTTATACGCACAATACGGCCTCCGTCCGCTGCGCGCATGTAACCATTCTCAAGAAGTTGATAAAGCGCCTCATACAGCAACTGCTGATCCTGGATGCGATCTAATACCTGCAGGCTTCTCTCCCAGCGCGAATGATTGGAAAAATGCATGGACAACTCAAGATACAACCGGTCGATCAGCTCCCGGTTCCAGTGGCGGTCCGCCTGCTGAAGAACCTTGCTTACAGCCTCTTCGTGCCGCTCTTCATGACCGTGCTCATACAACAGCCGGGCATAGGATAAATGCAGCAAGCCGCGATCCTGCTCATCCTCCATCGCTATCAGATAGATCGTTAACTCATGGAAATCTTCCATGGCCCGCGCCAGTGCAGAGAAACGCGGCACTTTGTCCCGCAATTGACCGATCGTGATATCGCCAATGCGGGTACGGCGTTGCGCTACGTCGACGGCGACAGGCGTAGCGGGATAATTGTCAATTATCTTATCAATTTTCTCAATTGCCTGGCGATAATATGAGTAGGCTTCCACTGGATCGCGCGCCTCACTTTGCTGGCCGGATTCCGTGAGACGATACGCCTCTACAAAAAGCCGGTTTGCTTCACGATCCGCGTCATCCTTTCCGCACTGCACAAGAAAGACCGGCAAGGATAATAAGATGACAGGAAATAGAAGGAATCTGATATTCATGTGCAAAATGATCTTTAGGTACGGGATAAAAATAATAATCTTTCACCGATTATTACGCATCCGTTAAAAATCAGGTCAGCAATGAATTGGCACTTATGTTTTGTCAGTGGTTATCAATAACATATTTTTTACATATATTGTTCTTCCATGAAACGATTCGTATTGCAACAGGATGACGGACGTGCGAGCGACGCCTCGTATCGCATAGCTTATGCCGAACTGCTTAACGAACAGCAGTACCAGGCTGTTATGCACGATCGCGGACCCGCACTGGTCATCGCCGGAGCCGGAACCGGCAAAACGCGCACACTGGTCTACCGAGTTGCCCGGCTCGTTGAAGACGGCATGGAACCAAGGGCGATCCTTTTGCTTACCTTTACACGCCGCGCAGCAAAAGAGATGCTGGACAAAGCCGCCAGTGTACTGGATGAACGATGTTCTCATGTAAAAGGAGGGACCTTTCACCACTATTGCAACCAGCTGCTTCATACGTATTCCGAACATATCGGTTTCCCACCCAATTTTACGCTGCTCGACCAGCCCGATGCCGCCGACACCATCCACCACGTCCGCGCACCTCTGGCCGCAAAGCTCCGGGGAAAACGATTTCCTCAAAAAAACACCCTCCTGGCGATGTTCTCTGCCTCTGTCAACCGCCAGCAGCCACTGTACGACATCCTGGCTTCCGCCTATCCCCAGTTTCTCCAGCACCATGATGCCATTCTCGAAGTCCAGAAAAGATACTCTGAATATAAAAGTATGAATGGTGTAATGGATTTTGACGATTTGCTTGTATATACACACAAATTGCTTGTGGAGAATGAGGATATCCGCAACAAGGTATCTTCAAGAAACAGACAGGTCATGGTGGATGAATACCAGGACACCAACGCTCTTCAGGCAGGACTGGCAAGGCTCTTCAGTTCGGCACACGGGAATCTGATGGCTGTAGGAGACGATGCGCAAAGCATTTACGCCTTTCGCGGCGCCGACTTCCGCAATATCCTAACGTTCCCGGAACAGTTTGAGAAGTGCCGGATCATCCGCCTGGAAGAAAATTACCGGTCAGTGCAACCCGTGTTGGACCTTGCTAATACTTTGATAAGCAAAGCTTCTCAAAAATTTGATAAAAAGCTTTTCACACGCAAAGAGGGGGGAGATCTTCCCGGCCTGGTGAAGGCGCCCTGTGAACGGGACCAATCCCGGTTTGTATGCCAGATGTTGCTTCAGCTTCGGGAGCAGGGCCTCTCACTGGGTGAAATAGCCATTTTGTTCCGCAACGGCCGCGATTCCTATGATCTGGAATGGGAGCTCAACAAAAGAAACATACCATTTCAGAAATTTGGTGGTCAGAAGTTCTCAGAAGCTGCGCATATCCGTGACATCCTTGCTCATATCAAGATAATTGTAAATCCTGATGATCAAATTGCATGGAATCGGGTGCTTTTGCTGCTGGATGGGATAGGACCTAAAACGGCACAGGAACTGATTTCATGGCTTCGCAGGAACAAAGACCGGAGCTTCAGCGACTCCGGACTGGTCAGCAAATCGTACCAGCAGCAACTCGAACAGCTCAGTATCGTGCTTGAGGAGCTGAACAAGTACCGGGATGAGCCAGGCAAAGCGGTAGCCTCAGCTGTTGCATACTACAATCCCATATGCAGCAAGCGGTTTGATGATCATCCGAAACGGCTTAAGGACCTGGACTCCTTTGCCGGCCTGGCCGCCTCGTATCAAAATCTTGAAGAGCTCCTGCAGGAGCTTACCCTCGATCCACTTGACGCAACCGCTGTGGAAACAGAGGCATCCATGAAGGACGAGGATCCACTGGTCCTGAGTACGATTCATTCTGCCAAGGGTCTGGAATGGGACACGGTTTTCATTGTTCAGTGCCTTGACGGGATCATTCCTTCCGGATATTCCGTGG
Organism: Balneolales bacterium; assembly: GCA_007127695.1. Taxonomy (GTDB): domain Bacteria; phylum Bacteroidota; class Rhodothermia; order Balneolales; family Natronogracilivirgulaceae; genus SKNL01. The sequence goes on from SKYW01000295.1 coordinate 11,340, forward strand.
ACGACCCGCAAGCCCTTGATGAGGAGTTGAGGCTGCTCTACGTTGCCTGCACGCGTGCCATGGAAAGACTCTTTGTAACCTACCCGATTACAAAAGAAAGCTCGTTCGGAGAGTATTTCTCAAATCCCTCACGATTCCTCAACGGCATTCCAGAAAAAAACCTGGAAACATGGATGCTGGAGGAGGAGTCATCGCCGAAACAGCTTACATCATAGTACTTGCTTGCGACTGATCTCACAACAGCTCACTTTAACAAATAAAGTGTATATTTAAATAACATCACAAGTGTGCACAGACAGGGCGGACGATCAGTCCTTTTCCAACTTCAGGATTTTGTACTGCCGATACATGTCTTTTGCAAGCCAGATGAGGGCGGAGGGTGGCAATAAAATGAACAGCACCGTGATAAAAAGCTTTCTCTTCTGGGAGTAGGGGTATTCATGCAGGCCGGAAATCGCTGCAATCCATAAAATCGCAAATGTAAAGGCAATCAGTGCAACCAAAATGGAACCCACTGTTCCAAATAGCTCGTGTATGTAGTGCAGCATATCCGTTTTTTTACTGAGAGAACGATGTGTATCTTTGAAAGATAAAAAAACTTTCTCTGTGAAATGTCATTTCACCACAATTTCGATACCATATGCTGCCAGTAGTTGCCATAGTTGGTCGCCCGAATGTCGGTAAATCCACGCTCTTCAATCGCCTGCTGGGAGAGCGTCAGGCTATCGTACATGATGAAGCCGGGGTGACCAGGGATCGCCACTACGGCGAGAGTTTCTGGAACGGACGGGATTTCACTGTCATTGACACAGGCGGCTATCTGCCTGGCAAGGGTGATGTCATTGTTTCCGGTATCCGCAACCAGATCGAACTTGCCATCCGCGAAGCCGATCTGATCCTCTTCGTGGTGGATGTCATGCAAGGCATTACCACAGAAGATGATGCCGTGACCGACATGCTGCGTAAACAGAAGAAACCTGTCGTCCTGGCTGTAAACAAGTCGGACAACAGTGAAAAAGCGATGCTTGCCCCGGAATTCTACCGCCTTGGTTTTGAGGAGCTTTTTCCCGTTTCAGCCCTGTCGGGTACCGGGACAGGAGAGCTTCTCGATCGTCTGGTGGATTTGCTGCCGGAGTCAAAAACGCATCAGGAAGAGGAGAAATGGCCGAAACTGGCCGTAATCGGCAGGCCAAATGTAGGCAAAAGCAGTTTCATCAATGCGCTGCTCAATGATGAGCGTTGCATTGTCACCGAAATCGCCGGGACCACACGAGATTCGGTGAACAGCCTGCTGAAATACAAAGACAGGAAATACACGCTTATCGATACGGCCGGATTGCGAAAACGCTCACGCGTACATGAAAATATCGAATTTTACAGCCTTGTACGGACAGAGAAAAGTATCCGTGAATGTGATGTTGCCATCCTGCTGGTGGACGCGTCCCAGGGGTTCCAGGTCCAGGATGCCCGCCTGCTGCGGCAGGCAGAACAATTCAACAAGGGCATGATCATCGCCCTTAACAAGTGGGACCTCATTGAAAAAGAAACCAATACGGCCCGGGATTTCATGGATAACGTATACCGGAAAGTTCCCAATCTCAAATACGTCCCCGTCATAACCATTTCCGCACTTACCGGACAGCGTATCCACCGTGTAATCGATGAAGCCGTGGAAGTTCTGGAGCACAGGAACAAAAAGATCTCCACATCGGAAATGAACCGCTTTCTCAAGGAAATCACTGCACAGCGCCCGCTTCCTTACGCCAGGGGGCATCAGCTTACCATAAAATATGTCACACAGGTAAAGAACAAGCCTCCTGTCTTTGCATTCTTCATGAACATGCCCCGGGAACTTCCGGCAAACTACAGACGATATATAGAGAACCAGTTGCGTGCGTGGTTTGAGTTTAAAGGTGCTCCCGTTACCATGGTTTTCAAAGAAAAATAAGTTCTTGACCACGCATTATGCGACAGATTTCTTTGATGGAAGTTGCACATGCGTTATTTTTAGGGATGTCCGGAAACAGGCATTTCCGATAGTCATTTTTTATTCTGCGATACGTAATACATCATGTCTGATAACCTTGAGATTCCAAGAACCAATGCGAAAGTAAGCGACCCCTCCAGGGAACGCTCACTTAACTTCCTGGAAAAAATATATCTCCCGGAGATATTCCGGGGAATGTGGTACACGCTGAAGCAGATGTTCCAGCCCAAATTCACCATGCAATACCCGGAGGAACGTTTCGATCCGCCTCCCATTTTCCGCGGACGTCCCGTACTGGTCGAGGATGAGGGACAGGAGCGATGCGTAGCATGCGGACTTTGCGCCCGTGCCTGCCCGCCGCTTGCCATCAGTATGCAGGCCTCCGAAAACAGCGACGATCCGAAGGAAAGATACCCTGATTTCTTTGAGATCAACATGCTGCGCTGCATCTACTGCGGATACTGCGAAGAAGTATGTCCGGAAGAAGCGATCGTGATGAGCAAGGATTACGACCTGGTTTTTGAGGCAAGGGAAGAGGCCGTCTACGATAAATCCAAGCTGCTTGTATCCAAAGAAGAACTGAAAGAGCGCCTGGAATATCTCAGGGAATACAAAAACCGGCAATTCGGTCAATTCTGGAATTTCGACGAGGAAAACAACATCCATTCGGTTCGAAATCGCGACAAAAGATGGGAAACCAGTCTTTCTCTTGTGGAAATGATCGAAGAACAGCGCAAACAGGACAAGCAACTTGAACTGGAACGGGACTGACCTGACATCATTCGCTTTTTAAAACAAAGCGTAATAATATCCGCTCCATGGCACTGCATGAAAAGCCTACAAACAAACCGAAAAATATGATATTTCGGGATATCATTCAGGATGCTGCCTGGCTGAAAGAGGAGCTTGAGTCCCTGAAGCAAATGCTCCCGGGAATACCGTATGCTGAACGCCCGATGGGACAGGAATCCGTACTCGACATACTGGCCAGGATCGGGACGGCTCACGATCGATTTTTCCTGCCAACGCTTGTCAGTTTGCAGAGGGGGGAGGCCAACGCTGCTTGCGATCTGAGTATTGATTTTGAGACCCGCCTCAGCAACGTCACCACCTCCGAAGAAGATCCGTTGAAGCTTCTGGATAAGCTCATCAGGCAACGTATTGACCTTGTCGGGTTGCTTGAAAAACTGGATGCCCCTGCAATTCATGCAGATATCTCGTTTAAAGAAGGAAAAATGGATGTATCCACCCTGATTTCCAGAATGGTCCGCTTTGACAGGAGCCAGTTGAAACAAATTGCCGAAAGAATGCTTGCAATGGATGCAAAACGGCCTGTTCCGATTGACAGATGACATCCATCCGAACAAGGTATTATCGTCCATAATGTAAAAAGTATTTACCATATGACTGGAATATCTGGCTTTATTCTATTTATAATCTCGCTCTATGCGACATTCAATTTCTTCCGACTGTACGCCATAGACAGAAAGATCTTCCATTTCTGCATTGGAACCACAGCAGCGTTCCTTGCACTTTACGGGGCATCTTCCTTTCTTGCACTTTTTTTTCCGATACTTGATCCTGAATTCATAGGAGAGTGGTCCACCGTTTTTTCTGTTTCATTTCTTCTTTCAGCCGCGGCGGCTCTGGTTCGGGACTTCAAACCGGTATTTTCAAGATTCCCAAAATCATTCACATTCGTTCCTCTTGTGTTGATTGTCATTTATCCGATGATAATTGATACACTTGTTGTCAAATATTGGGTCCTGGGACTTTATCAGGGTAGTGCATTGCTCATAGCATTTCTGATTTACGCATTCCGGACATACGAGAACAGCGATTTTGCCTATATGCTCGTAGGAGTCATCTTTTTTGCCATAACATTCTTACTGTACTGGATCCCTGAATCGCTGTTCACTTTACCTGAATACATCTGGATGCTTTTGACTAGCTCCGGAATTCTCATATTGACCGTAGGATATAACCAGGCATATCATCTTGAAGAGCAACTGATCGATCAGGAAAAACGCAAAGAGACCTGGTTCGCCTGAATACCGAAGGGGAAGGGTAGTGCAACAAGTTTGAATCAATGAAAATGTGCCGGCGATATTTCCACTTCCCTGACTTTACATAATATTAATTATGCGACATGCTTATATTGGGCTCATAAAAAGCACGGCCTATAATTCCTCGATTTTTTGACTGTACATTGCCTGCACTTTGCCATCACCATAGTCCCGGCAGCTTCCACCACAAGTATTAACTTCATGGAATGAAATTATTCACGCATGCCGTTTTATTGTGAGTTCAGGGTTTCGTTGTATTCCAGTATCCTGATGGTGTCTTTAATGGTGCGAAGTTCATGCTCATCCATCTCTCTTTGATCTTTGGCCTCCCTGAGCAAATCAAGATATTCGTACGAACCTGTCGCTTCCAGTCCGGCGTAAGCATGCAATCGATAGTCCCGGTTCGGGTCGCCGATCAACCTTCCAAAAAGAACCGCCACGCGCTCAGCTTTCCGCTCATCAAAAGCACCCACGGATTCTGCAAGGTATGACAACGCCAAATCCCTGTACCTGCGTCTTCCCGGATCGTCAGCCAGGCCGACAAGCATATCCGTCGCACCCGGATCATCGGAAAGCATCAAGGCACGAACCACGGCAATCTTGATGACATCCTGATACGACTCCAGCTGTTTGTATGGCATTATCATGTCGACCGATTCATCCGGATAGAGTTCCCCGGCAAGGACGATTGCATCCGCAGACACAAAATAACTGGTATCGGCCATCATCACAGTTATATGATCGCGGACTTTTTCATGCAAATCTATATTATTTATTTCCAAATTGCGCAATATGTTTAGGGATTCCCGCCTCACCCGGTAATCGGGCTCTGTGCTGTAAGTAGCTCGCAGGACCATTGAAAGCGCCTGTTCATACTCATACATCCATACATAATCCGCAATTAGACCGTAAGCCGTCATCCGTATCCCCCAGAAAGGATCGCTCATGGCCAGCTCAGCCACCTGGTTCCTGATTGTCCGGTATTCCATAAATTCCTCTGCCATGGAAAGCGCCTCCGCCCGTATGAGCAAGTGATCACTTTCCAGACGGCGTGACAAGGAAGTCATGGATATGTCCCTGAAGTATTCTGCGAGCTGCACCCGGTGAGGATCCAGTACGATATCAATGATATTGTCATTTGCTTCGAAATAGAACGTGTTTTCTGCTTCATCAATCCTGATCCTTTGCCAAGCCTCCCCTCCTTCTGCCACTATGAGCACTTCCGGGTA
>SKYW01000107.1 GCA_007127695.1 Balneolales bacterium
GACATGACTAACAAAAAGCCCGCGGTGCTTAAGTCCCCGTCAAGGAAACCTAACTCACAAATGTGAACCGATTTTCTGCTGGCACGTTCCCCCTCACTTCACCAGCAGCATCTGCCTGACTTTGGTGAAGGAGTCCCCCTGCAAACGGTATATGTACATTCCGTTGGCAAGTCCCGCCGCATCAAAAGTGACCTCGTGCCGCCCCGCCGCTTTTTCCTCGTTAAGGAGGGTGACTACGCGCTGCCCGAGGATATTGAACACATCCAGTCGCACGTGCATCTGGTGTGGAAGGGCATACTGGATCCGGGTGGACGGGTTGAAGGGATTCGGATAATTCTGTCGGAGTTCGAAAGATTCCGGTTCCTCCTCGTCCACCTCCTGCTCTTCTTCTTCAGGAGGTGCAGCTCTGCCTTCGATCACGTATATGGGTAGTAGCAGCTCCTCGGCGTTGCGCGCCATGTACGGAGGTACGCTCAACAGTCTGAGAGTGTATCCCTTGTGATTGTAGATCCGCCAAAGTCCGCCGTCCTGACCTTCTTCGACCGGGATGCTGAAATAGCCGTCGTTTGAGTCGGGATTTCTCCAGTCTTCGATGGTAGTTCCGTCGGCAGCACGAATTTCACCGTAGGACTGATGGCTCATGTATCCGCCGACGACCTCTGTGCCTTTGGGTACGTAGAAGTACATGCTGGATCGGCCCTGGAAAGAGTACGCCCCCCGCAAACCGACATGGAGGGTCATAGGCTGGCCCTCTTCCCATCGCAGATGGGTCCGGTCAGATCCATCGCTCCAGCTGAGTTCGTGGATTCCGGAGTAGGGCGATGTCATGACGACTTCATGCCATTCCGTATCATTCGGAACAACGGCGAAATCCACATCTTCTGTCGTAGCCTCCTTGGGTGAAGTCAGGAACAGGAGTACATCCCCGCGATCCCCGAAGATGGTTCCGCCCCGGACCTGAAGCCTGAGTTCCTGGCCTTCTTCCAGCCATGTGAAAGCCCGGTTCGTGCCACGTGATGAGCTGTATCGCCCTATCGTTCCGGTTGAGACTTCCGGCAGTTCGATCCGTCCGGCAACGGGTTCAAGATCATCGTGGTCGAATTCAAGTACTGGAAAATCCAGGTCATCCGGTTGGTGGTTGACGACACCGTCCGTCACATAACCCATGATCTCGGCCTGGGTGAATGGGTCGCTGACCCACCATCCTTCATAGTCTTTCAGTTCCATTCCGACCCTGTAGCGGTTGCCTGGATGGATATCCCGAGGGACCGTGGCATTTACCCGGGACCGTCTGAGATGTCTGTAAAGCTGGTTGACGGGTGACATCATCACACTCTGCATCCGGTACGCGTGACGGTACGTGGCCTGGGCTTCCTCCTGGCCCCCAAACTGAAGCCACAGCTCGCAATATCGCGTATAGAGGGCCAGTTCGTTAAGCCGTGCGATCACATCGGGGTCATCGGTCAGTTCATAGCCTTTTTTGATGTATTTGTACATGTGGTAGAGCAGGTCGCTGTCCGTCCGCGGCCGGTCCCTCCCCCTTCCGACCATATCATAAAATGCTTTCATGGGTTCATAGGCATCGCCAAAAGATTTCACAAGAAAATCCTGCACAATGGCCTCGGCATCGGCGTTTACGTTCCACTGGAGCTGTGTGGCTACATAGAATCCCAGCCCGTTCACCGCCCAGGCATCGGTGGAATTCCCCCTCACCAGCCGTACACCTTTTTCATGCCATTCAGGCAGCTTGCTTTTGTGATAGTTCACATTCCCGCCCCTGCCGCCACGGGGCAGCCCCTGATTATGGACGAAGGTGTCATAAAAATCACGAATTCCAACGACCGCCCCGCGTTCGCCCCATAAATCGGCCAGCTGTTCAATAGAATAGGCCGTGAAGCTGTAGCTTGTTGCCAGGCTGACGATCACATTCGGATGAACATCAATGGTCGGGGGATCCGAGTGCTGGTTATAGGCATAAATGCCAACGAATTTTTCACCGTATCCCAGATCATTGATCGCTTCGGCCACCTTGTTGGCAAGGTAGACCACACGGTCGCTGATATGCGGCAGGAACTCCATCTCCTGCTCATCGGTAGCCCATCCCCCGCCGTCGGACGGATCCATGGATATGCTGTTCATGGAGGGGTTATCGTGAAACTGGTTGACCGCATCCTGCACGACCAGTTCTACAAGTCCGGGCTCCGACACGCGGAACTTGTTGCTCGACAGGTATTCGGGATGCTTGTCGAACTCCTCCTGGTTGCGCCGGATGATGGCGGCATACGCATGCCCCGTGCTGATGTTAAAGGAGTTGTTGAACCGGTTGCGCTCGCGCCATTCCTGCCACACCACTTCATCGGTCCATGATGTCGGACGGGGTCCGTTTCGGTTGTAGAATGATGGTTTTTCGAGCGTACGGATACTAGCCTGCAAATTTGGTTTGTCCGGAATGATTTCCCATGTGCCGGTGGGGAAAAACTGCCGGTAGCCAAGGTGCTGGAGGAAGGTCCAGACCGCATTTTGGGCCCCGTGGGCTGTGGCTCCAACGAGATACACCCCCGATCCATGGGATACCAACAGGTGTTCGTCACCCCGTGTTGGATCATCCGGTTTGAACAGTGAATGAAATTTCAGGTTTGGAAAATCTTTCAGGGTCCCTACGGCCAGGCCCGTGGAGCCGTCACCCGTTCTCACCCGGAACTCACCGCCGGTGATCTCACTTAGCTTGCTTGCCAGGTCCTCTGCCGCCCTGATGGTCCGGCTTTCCGCTTCATGACCGATCACCACATCCTGCAGCGCCTGTCCGCCACTTGCCAGCTGAACTCTGGTCGGACCGCCGAGCCGGGCCTCTGTCATAGGGTCAATATTATCACCATTATCATACGAGGGGCTTGCAACTCCCGCAGTGGCGCCAACCACTAAAAAGTATGCCATCCCAATGGCGAAGATCAGCAAGCTATTGTTGCCGGAAGGCTTCAGGCTCATTTTCATTGAATTCGGGAGTAAGTCAATAAATAAACGTTTCATGCTGAGTAAATCATTAGGTTTTTGACTACCCGCAAATTCCGGCACGCTGACACCTCGCATGTTGCCAGTATCTGGACACGGACGTGGACACGATTCCGAAATTTATGGGGGATGTAAAGCCGCTATGTGCAGATGACGGGTTTATTACCCGCTGTTGAGACCACCCGATCCTCTAAGTTTGAAAATCAGTTCCGGTTGCCTTCAACATTCAATCAGAGAAATACTAAAACAGGACCGGAAATGGCACCGGATCCCTGCTGTTTCTTATCTCATCCATCAAATATTAAGAAATTTTAATGTTCGCATAAGGTACATAATTACAAGTGGATTACAAATGTCATTTTGCAATAAAGAGTAGTTTTTACGCGATTTGTTACAGCAATTCCATAAATCAATTTTGATATTATTTCTAAAGTTGTTATGCGCAATACGGTTATGCCATGACAGCTGATAACAGTTCTCAAACCCTGGGTTGTTTCCGGATGGACGAAAAGGCTGGTTGGCGGGACCGTCTGGAGGCTCAGAGGGACAGGATCAGGCCTGCTTCGAAGCCCGGGATCGGGCGATCGTGGAAGGGGCCTGCGTCAATGGCAGTGGAGATATGCATCTGGAGTCCGCTGCCCGCCGCCGCTTTCAGCACCGCCTCCACAGGGAATTCCATGCGCAGCAGGAACGAGTAGCGATCGCGGCGCAGCTCATGATACGGCACGTAGTCCGCACGCTCCTGCACCGGCTCTTCCGGCGAGCCATTGCAACTGCGTCCCGACGTCTGATCGTCGCAGATGCCGTAGTTGCGCGAGTAAGTGGCCATCAGTTGGTAGGAAAGGCGTCCGCTGATGTGGCCGGCCAACCCCAGGTGGTGCGCCAGGACGATATTGTTGACCAGGGTGCGGTCCCTGGATCCGATCCGGTCCGGATCGATGAGGATCAACGGGGTGCCAAGCACCTGGCCGTGATGCACCCATCCGTCCCTCCAGACATTGTGCGAATAGTAGCGGCCCCGGCCGAGCGCATCCCAGGGGTCGGCATCCTGCTTTCTGGTATTGATGTGCTCATAGGTGATGTAGCTCACGGGCCGTCGCGGACGCTCCGGATCGTGCAGGTCCACGTAGGCGCGCCACATTCCATCCCACGGGTTGGGCAGGTTCAGCGACTGGCCGTCCTCGATGTAAAACAGGCGGAACAAGCCGGCCGACCAGCTCCCACCCCGGTATTCCACCCCGAAATCATAGGCGCCCAGACTGTTGCCCAGCGGCGTCACATTGCCGAACACGTACTCGTCACCCTGGATGAACACGTCGTTCAGCCAGTCACGGACCGAGCCGTGCATCCGCCCCAGTTCGGGGTGCGTTCCGCCCCACATCAGGTTATGGACGATACCGGCCGACACGTGCACCTCTGGGACCGGCTTCACTCTCAAGTACAGGTATTTCTGGTGGATGCGGGCCCGGTCGACAAAACGGTCGTCGGTGGTCACCGCCTCGGACCAGCTGACACGGAACGACAGCACCCCATCGGTGAGCGGAACCGGCACAAAACCGGGGGTGGACAGTCGCAGCCGGAATGGCTGGAGCGCATTGCGGCTCACCATCATCGATCCGGTGGTCAACGGCCCGTCCGAGCCGAGCCCGACCGGGTCATGGAACCGTCCGGCGCTGAGCTGCCACCCGAAAGCCCGGAAGTGCAGGTAGAGTTCGCTGAAGCCGAACCGGTTATCGCCGTCGGAAATGCGCGCATCCAGACGGAATCCGGCATCCAGGCCGGCTCTGGTGCGCTCCACAAGATCCGTCGAACGCAACAGCGAAGTGGTGTGGTATTCGCCGAACAGCAGCAGATTGCTGCGGGAATTCAGCGGGATGAGCCCGTCCC
>SKYW01000224.1 GCA_007127695.1 Balneolales bacterium
ACTGGCTTCCGGATGTATATGAAAGTTACAGGAGTATCCGCGATGCCGCACTGGACCTTCGAGTAGGAATCCTGAATTACATCCACCGGGTAACCGAGGGAATGGATGAAGTGGCGCAATTTATAAGCGCCGGCGTGGACTCAAGGGTCATTGCCGGCATGCTGCCTGAAAACCTGAAACGGGTCGGGTACGTGTTTCTCGACCAAATGAACAGGGAAGGTCGCTTGGCCGCGAAAGCATCCAGGGCCTATGGACTGCAATTCGAGCCGCAATACCGAAGCAAAACCCACTATCTTGACATCCTGCATGAGGCCAGTGACCTGATAGGCAGCGGCAGCCAGCATATACACGCCCACAGCCTGGGGTTCCATAAGACGTGCCGTCTGGACCGCTATGCGGCTGTATTTGGAGGGTACTCGGCGGATGTCTTTTTGAAAGGATATTACCAGGTCAGAAAAAAAGACCTCGGAAATCCAGCCGGCATGGTCGCTTCTGAAGAGAAAAACAAGACCGTTGAAAAACGGGATATCCGGTGGCACATGAACGAGTCGATCCGGTGTGAAGTGGCCAACCGCAGGAAGCTGCATGGATTATATGTGCAGAAGTTCCGGCCAGGGGATTATTCGGAATGGGCACAGTTCTGGCCTTCCTCCATCAGGGTGGCGCTTCCCAACCTGAGCACCAACCGCCGTCTGTTCAGAACATATGAACCTTTCCTCTGCAATGATATCGTCAAACTTTGCGCAGCTGCTCCGGTAAAATGGAAACGCAAAAACAGGCTTTACCATAAAGCCATGCACCCGTATTTGAAAAAAAGCAGATGGCTGATCCACCAGGAGGGCAGCCTGCCCTATTATCCATGGTGGATCAACGCGCTTCCCCTGTCCATGCTCTCTGTATGGAGAATCCGAAAAAAAATCCGGAAACCGAGTCCGGCCACAGCCCACGAAGGGCCGTGGGGAAACTGGAAAACCACCATGGATACACCGGAATGGAAGGCATGGATCAAACTCTGCGAAAGCGATCATGCCATGCTCCAGTCGCTTTTCACGGAACCTCCCGGTAAACTTGTTTCAGATCTAAACCTGCACAGGAAACAGGTGGTGAATCTGTTCCAGGTCATCATTCATTTGAAAGACGGTAAAATCCCAGATAAACAGCCAATAAAACGCGAGTTAAGACATTCTAATCTCCAGAATCGGGATCTGACGGTGTAAACCCTCAAAATGATGAAGACGGGCCGTTTTAAATGGAGTCGTATTAAGATTTTTTAATTTCAAAAAATTGGATATTGCGCCGGACGGTAATAGTTTGATAATGAAGATCTGAAAGAGGGTCTTTTGAGAAAATTTACAGACATATAAAGAGATCGACTGCAACAGCAAAAGCGTTAATGCAACCTTTCTTCTTTAGCCAGGCCTTGCAGAAGTTCCTGCTGATGATGAGTGCCACAGAACGAAAATAACGTGCCACATTATCAGTGATGAAATGGGACTTACAAGGCGGAGCTGTACCTCAAAGCTGCACGCAACCTTCAATCCAATGGAAGCTGAATATCAAAACCGGCAATATATACCAACCAACTGCAATATTTTGTATCTTTCCTTTTTGGCTGAATGTAATTTTCTGCACTGCCTGGTCGATATCACTATCATATCCACGCATTTATCATCTGATATCACGTAAAAGATCCCGAATCTATGGCTGAAAACAACCGCAACCCTTCTGAACATTCATCAGACAGAACTTCCGCCGGCAACGGCGCAATGAAGAACTACGATAGGGAAGAGATCATGAGCATGCCAATGGAAGCCGAAGAGCAGAAGGCTTCGCTGACCTATCAGAAGGCCATCGCCGGACTGTTGCGCTTCAAATGGCTGATCCTGCTTTTTGCCATTGCCGGAAGCGCCGGTGCCTGGTACTACGCCGATCAGGAGACCGAACTGTTCCGAAGTTCCGGTTCACTTATCATCCACCAGGAAGTGGCGGGTGGCGCGCTTGAGGGCGGTGGCCAGATCGGCGGTATGCTTACGCGCAACCTTGGTGTGGAAATGTCCCGCAACATGGAAGACCAGCTGCTCATCCTCAACTCCCGCTCTTTCAATGAAAGGGTAGCAGAACGCTTGATGTCCGATGACATCATGGACAACGGCATAACCTTCCCGATCCTGTTCAATGATGACGGCAGCAGGCGGACCCCCGACCGGGTAGTGGCAATGCTGCGTCAGCGCACAATTAGTGAACGATCACGTGAGGGACAACGCATCATAAGCGTGTCACACGAGTCACCCGATCCGCAGGAAGCCATGCAGATCGTCAACATGATGATGGAAGAGTTTGTTGCCTATACTTACGAGACCAGCCGGGAAACCACACGATCCACCATTGACTTCCTTGACAATGTGCTGATGGCACAGGTGGGCGAACAGCTGCGCCAGGCCGAACGCGAGGTGGAACAGTTCATGCGCAGTGTGGAAGGGGGGATCAATCTGGATGCCCACACCACTCGTGTCGTCGGACGGATCAATGCACTGGAAGATCAGATCGCAGCTACGGAACTTGAGATGGATGCCGCCCAGAAACGGCGCGCCAACCTGGAGATCGAGCTTGAAGAGATCCGTCCCGGTTTCTCCGATCACCTGAAGGAGGCCGTGGGTCCGCGGGTGCAGATGCTCCAGGAAAACATCGCCAGTCTGACCATCGAGCGGATCCTCACACTGGAGCGGAATCCGTCGCTTCGCGGCAACGAGGACTCCGAACCGCGCCTGCGTGAGATCAACAGGGACATTGCCGCCTACCGGGAGGAGATCGATCAGCTTGTCGGTCGCAGCCTGGAGGGCACCACCGGCTTCCTGGTGGGCGAGCAGGGCAACGTGAACCAGCGTGTGATCGAACTGCGGCGTGCCATTGCCGATCAGATGATCGATATGGAGCGCTCAAAAGCGCTTATTACACGTGCGCGGAATGAAATTGTGAACTACGAACAGGATCTGAGCCGCCTGCCGGAAGAGCAGACGCGGCTTGTCCGCCTGGAACGACAGCGCCAGCTCCACGAGCGTATGTACAACGATGTGGCAGCCAAACAGGTTGAACTTCGCCTGTACGAGCAGTCATCGACCGGGAACGGACGCGTGTTTGATTATGCCCGGTTGCCCGGCTCACCTTTTTATCCGGACTTCACTTTCTTTCTGCTCACAGGCATGTTCCTGGGACTCGCCCTGTCGGCCGGCATGGTGCTGCTCGTTGTCATCACCAACAAGAAAATTGAGAGCATCGACGCAATGAAGAATTACGACCTGCCGTTGATGTCGGTCATTCCGGACATCGGTCCAACCATTAAAAAAGAGTTCAAGGGTCAGCAGTTTTACGATACCGGTGAGCAGAAAGTGGCTACCTCGCTGACCTCTTTCTTCGATCCTGTGTCCAATGTCGCCGAGGCGTATCGCCGGCTGTTCAACAACATCCGCTTCAACAACCCGGATGTCGATTACAAGATGCTGGTGGTCACGAGTCCGGGCAAGGTAGAGGGCAAGTCGACCTGTATAGCCAACCTGGCAATCTCCATGTGCGGCAGCGGTCGCAAGGTGCTGCTGGTGGATTGTGACTTCCGCCGTCCCATGCAGCATACGCTCTTTGGAAAAGAGAAACGTCCCGGTGTGATCGACCACCTGTTTTCGGGACGCAAGATAGAGGATGTCATATCCCCGACCGTGGTCGAGGGCCTTGACTTGCTGCCGGCCGGCATTGAACCGTCCAGCCCGGGCCTTGCTGCCAACAGTGAGAAGATGCGGGAGCTGCTCAAACAACTCACCAAAGTCTATGATTACGTGCTGATCGACACGCCGCCTTTCGGTTTCATCAATGATGCAGCCCCGCTCATCAAGCAGGCCGACGGCGTGCTGACGCTGGCACGGTTCCAGCAGACCACCACCACGGAATTCGACCAGCTTCTGGATAATCTCAAGGGGATCCGTGCCAAAGTCATCGGCACGGTGCTCATGGATTTCAACCCGAAGGCCGCATCCGGCTACTATACATACAACAAAATGTACAGCTACAACAGCAAGGTGTACCAGTCGTACCAGACATCCCAATAACAGGAACGGTCGTACAGCTGAGCACCCTGCCACGAGAAGCATATCAAATTACTCCTAATACTATCTGATCTATGAGACTGTCATTCCTGAAAGCCGCATCCTGTATCCTTCTGTTCGCCGTCCTGCTCAGCTCGCAAAGCCACGCCCAGATCCAGCAGGAGGTGCCCCAGTTCCGCTCTGATATTGTGCGCCTGGCTCCCACGGGAGTGCTGGCCGATACCATCAACGTATGGGGTGCGGTGACCCAGCGCGGTCGTTTCATGGTGCCCCGCGGCACGTCGGTCACCCAGATGCTCTCCTACACCGGCGGACCCGGTATAGGCGGCGGTTCTACGCGCCTCGGGGATGCCCGCAGCGTCTACGGTTACCATTCACGGCCCCAGGTCGAAGTGTACCTGCACCGCTATGATGAATATGAGCAGCGTGAAACACTAGAGCGATGGGTATACCGTCTTCGCGACCCGTTTCCAGAAGGCATGCGCAACTACCAGCTTCAGAACGGTGAGTACGTTACGGTTCTGGTGCGAACCAGGCCCACAGCGCTGCAATATGTGCTTTTCGGCATCACAACGGTTGGATCCCTTGCGGGCGGATACTTTCTCATAGAGCGTTTTTTCTTGTAGCAAACCTGCAAAAGGCATACTCAAATCTTTCCCCATATACTCATAACAACCCGAAATTTTGCTGGATAGTTACAAAAAAATACTCTATCTGCTACCTAAGGGCGACAAAGTCAAGCTGACAATCCTGTTCTGCATGATGATCCTTGCAGCCTTGCTTGAGGTAGCCGGCA
>SKYW01000184.1 GCA_007127695.1 Balneolales bacterium
CTTTTTTGTTGGGATCGGTATCCGGCGAGGGGATCAGCCAGTCGCGCGTGAACAGCGCCTGCAGTTCCAGGCCGTATTCGCTGAACCCGTCTTCGTCCCACTCGATGTAGCACCCGAGGTTATTCGACCCGGGCTGTTTGAAGACGAACTGGATCTGGTTGTTGACATTGCCCATGGTGATGTCTTCCACCAGCTCGAAGCGTCCCGTCGGCATCTGAATCGTGGCGGGATGGAACAGGATGTTCTTGCCGCGGAATCCGATGCGGCTCGTGCCCCAGCTCGGCGGCACGGTCTTGGCGGCAATGACGTTGAACTCCGATTTGTTGCTGCGGAAGGCCATCTCGGTAATGGCGGCTTCGTTGCCGTCGGGGAACGTGAGTCCGAGCGGGACCCTGACAGGTGTGGTGTACTCGGTAAGGTTATTGAAGGGGATGGTCTGTCCGGTCGTGTTCTCCACCCAGCCGACGACATTGTTCGCTGCGTTGTTGGTAAAGTTGGCTTGCGCGGCCACTTCCAGCGCCCAGTCGACGGGATAGACCGGGGCATCCTCGTGTTTCTCGACGATGATCTTGCCATCCACCAGCCGCTTGTCCAGATCCACCGTGATACTGTCGAATTCCACGGCCATGCGGGCCATCAGCCATCCGATATAAACGGTGCCCTTGCCTGTGAAAGCCTGCCCGTTCACCGTCGCCTCGGTCACGATGACTTCAAATTCACCGTTCTGTCCTGCATAAAGTGTGTCGGCCGCGGCAAGCACGCCGGGTGTGACCGGCTCGGGATCTTCCTCTGCTTCCTCCTCACCTTCCTCTTCCTCACCTTCTTCAGCCGGCTCCTCCTCACCGGGCTCCTCTGTTTCGGGGATTTGAACGATGAACGTCCCGACCTGGGCAAATCCGCTGTTGTCTTCCACGTAGGGTTCATCATCCAGGCTCACCGCCTTGACGCTCCAGGCGAAGTGGGTGGTTTGGTCCGGCAGATCCAGGTCCACCGGCCACAGGAACTGCGTGGTTGCCATCACCTCTTCCTCAATAAGCGGATAGTTGACAAAAAAGGCCTGGGACGGCGATTGCGGCGGCAGTATTTCGGTCACGGCCAAAATATACTTCACTCCCATTTCCGCAGGCGGGGCAGGCGTCACCGGGGTCCAGGTGAACTGGGTGGATGAAAGCATTTCGGGCGTGAGGGTGACGTCGCCGGTGGGATAGATGAGCTCGGGTGCCTGGTAGCTGGTTATGCGCATCGGCCGGCAGACCTCTGACGGGGTGGATATGGCCTGTCCCCTCAGGTCGTTCAGCGATACGCAGAATTCATAGAATCCTGCCGGCAGCATGCCCGTCTGCGCGATTCTCCGTTCGATACTGCCCGAAAAACTGAGCGCGTCGTAGGTGATGATCTCATCCGCCAGGAAGACATCAGATCCCAGCTGGAGCCGTTTTGCAGGCACCATATTCGATCGTGTTTCCACCACGGGCCGCCCGTTTTGCAGAACGCGCACGTTGATCCGGTATTCGAGACCCTCGAGACGCGGATCACCGTTGGTTACGGTCAGCATGGCCAGTTCCGTGCGGTTGACCCAGTCGGCGATACGGGGGTTCGGGTTGGAGTCCACGTTCAGGTCGACACGAACCTGGGCCTGGGCTGCGGAGGCACTGCTGATGAGCAGAAGGGACAGCGTCAGCGCAAAAAAGAGACGCTGAGCGGTTTTGGGGCTCCTGGTGTGCATGATCATTTCTCAGAAACGGGTTTGGAGTGAAATCTGGAACCGGTTTTCAAACAGGGTGGCATCCGGACGGGCAGAGCCGTACCGGTAATTCGAGGTATTCCATGAAAAGCTCAGATCGGCATATTCGGTGATCTTGTAGGCGGTCCGGAGCTGCAGCCGCAGCCGGTGATCTGCCGTGAATGGTTCGCGCGAAATATTGGAATAGGTGAAGCGCACCGAAGGCACAAGCCGCCGGTCGTAGAGCTGGTAGCGGGCGTGGATGCCGGAGGTGATGATACGGATGTCGGAGAGGGGCGTGTCGTTGGTGAGGACCATGCCCATGACACCCATGCTGAGCGGACGGTCGTGGAAAACGAGTGTATAGTTGCCGCTTGTGCTCACGGAAGTGGTGTTCTGGAAGTTTCCGGTGAAAAGGTTGAATTCGTCGAAGTGGCTGTAGCTTACCGAGGCCGAAATGACGTGGGTGCGCGTATCGGAAGTTATCTGATAGGTGGGGCTTAGGGACACCGTGTTGTTGATCATTTCAATGCGCAGCGTATCCAGTGTGACATTGTTGCGGAACCCGAAATTGGCGTAGTTGGCATTGACCGAAAGGGCTTCTGTGAGCTGACTGAATACATTCAGGTTCAGGATGGTCCGGTTGGTTTTATCAAGGGTGGTATCGTACAGGTTGTTGGTACGTATGCCAAACGATCCGTTCACGGAGATCCGGTTATCCCGCAGCCGGATGCCGGTATTGATCTTGTAGTCGATCAGATCGCGCTCCATCACGCGGTACCCGGCCGATTGGAATCCGGGTCCGACATACCTGACTTCCCCGCCAAGCGTGAACGAGTCGCTCCGCCACTCCAGAGAGGTGACATTGGACCAGTCGACATTCGAAGAGGCATTGATGCTCAGGAAGCGGTCCATGAAATCCAGCACCTCGTTGTCGTACGGGCTTTCCGGTCCGAGCAGATCGAAGGTGTACGCCGAGCCGGCAAACTCTGTTTTGAAGAGCAGGGAGGATGAGAGCCGGATCTGGAGCAGCGGCGAGAAGGTGATGCCTTCAGCGGGACGCACACCGGGTGGAGCGGTGCTGATCGAGGTTTCATCGTCAGAGACCTTCACAAAATTGAGCACGAACCGGGTGCCATCCTGCCGGCCGTAGCCGATGCGCGAGGCCAGTATCTTTTGCTGGTAGGCGCCTGCGATATTATTGAAGGGATCGTAATCCACCCCCAGCTGGGATGTCCCGTAGTTGATGGTGAATATGAAGTTTCCGGGATCCAGTTCGAGACCGGTGCCGAACATGGCGATATCCCCGGTAGTAAGTTCACTGTATGTGGGGGTCTGGGTGCCGAAAAAACCGTGGATCCAGCGGTAGCTGGGGTTGAAACTGATGTTGTTACGTGGATTTCGGATGTAATTGATCAGGCCTTCGTCGGGCAGCGAGGGCAGGTGATAGGTGTTCTGTCCGGTCGTGATGTGGACAGAAAACGGCATCCTGAAGTGACGGCCGGCCGACAGGGTGGCATCGGCGGTAAACCGTCCGAGGTTGTCGGGATAACGCGGGCGGAAGGTGGCGAAGTTGGACTCGGTATATCGGTAAGCATCGTAATTCAGCCCCAGCGATCCGGTCAACTGCACTGGCGGAGCACCCTGGACGGAGACCGTCCAGGCCATCACAACGATGAAGCAAAGAAGAAATCCCTTATAGTAACGGTACATTTTCCTTATCTGTAGGTTCCGGACAATGAACTATCCGGCGGGTATAGCCAGGATCTTTTTTCAGATCCGTTTTGTAGACAAGGCGAATGTAAAAACATTTTTACACATCCGCATAAATATTTAATAAAAATTAATATTCAGGCAGGTGTATCAAAATATTGACAGATATGGGCCAAAGGAAATCGGAGGGCTTGCAGAGAGGTGTTCAGATGGCTCCCTCAATCCTATCCAGCAGCCCGAACTTGATGTCAAAAAGATTCCGGCTGCGTTCGGCTACATCATCCGGAACATTGTCCCAGTCAGAGGCGCGATCGAACGCGGATCCCTTCCGGTACATGTTGGCGGCCATGGTGATGAACATTCCACTGGTGGATACGGTCAGGCGGTCGTCCGTGACGGATCCATCCTCGTAGCTGACCGCGGTGAACAGGCGGCCCTCTTCATCCACGTGATAGTCCAGTGCCCCGAGCAGGGCATTGTCCGACAGCTCGCCGATGAGCTCCTTCAGGTCTTCACGGTAGCGGTCGATGTACATGGGCATCCCTTCCCGTTCACGGTCAAATCCGTATCCACCCCCGAGGTGGTTCAGGAACTGGTACCAGTCGTACAGGTTTACGGTTTCCGATGCGGCGCGGGTCCCGTCCTCCGTGAATGCGATTTCTTCGGGCATGCCCCAGGGCCGGGCAAGCGGGGCGACGGCATCAAGCATGGCGACAGTGCGGTCAAAGATGCGGCGTGATGTTTCGGCATCGTCGTCATCGCCAAACATGTAGAGGAAGTCGTACATGGCTTTTTTGCCGCGGATCATGGCGCCGATCGCATCCAGCCGCCACGTGGTTCCATCCCCGAAATTGTAAACAGACCGCTGTTCATCCCAGGCCTGGTCCATTGTTTCGGCTACTTCCCGATAAAACTGCACCATCTGATCGGTAGTGTGGCCCATGTGGTGGCCCAGCGCTGCCTCGGTGAGTACGCCCATGTCATCCTGGCCGCCGGGCTTTTTCCAGACAATCCATGCATAGGCGTTGGCATGCATCCCGCCAAGGGAGTAACTCATGCTTTTGTGGTCCACATCACCGTTTGCATGCCGGAACGCTCCGTTGTGGAGGCGCTCGTTCATCAGATAGCGTCCGGGCGTGACGAGGTAGTTGGACGCCTCGCGGTTGAGCCGGTTGAACAGAATTTCGTCATCCTCAAAGCGTCCGCTGCGATGGTGGATGTGGTAGGCGTAGACCAGGTGCGGGTAGAGGGACAGGTCCGTGTTGCCGTCTTCCGGAGCGGCCCCGGTCTGCCGGTCGAGCCAGCGGATGATCTTGCCATCGTCATTGAAATGCCGGTCAATGACCCTCACCATATCCAGCCACTGTTCCGCACGTCCCCGCATGTTGTCCGGATAGAGGTCGGGTCTGTAGTTCTCGTGGCCGTATTCGGAAGTGCGGGAGACGGTTGCCA
>SKYW01000283.1 GCA_007127695.1 Balneolales bacterium
ATATTTCATGCGACACATCCAGATACGGGTGTCCTGGTTCCATAAACCATTGCTGGATAAAGGGCTGTAAATCCATTCCGCTGATATCCTCAAAGACACTTTGAAAGTCAAAGACATCTACGGCATCAAATGCATGGCGCTCAAGCCAGAGCCGCACACCCCGCCACCAGGTATCATCACCAAGGTAGTCGTGCAGCATCCGCAGCACCTGGCCGGCTTTCTGATACGTGTGCCGGTCATACATATCTTCCGGAATCGAGTAGCGGTTGAAGATGATTGGGCGACGGTACTGTGCGGCTTCAGCAAAATACTGCAGACGATCATTGTGGTTTTTCCATAAATATTCGTCGGTCCCGTTGTTGTGCAGGCGGTATGCCGATTCAAAATAGTTCGCAAAACCTTCATTTAACGGCAGATTGGCCCAATCCTTGCAAGTCACAAGGTTGCCAAACCATTGGTGGATGATTTCATGCATGATCAGATCCTGATTGGACAGATCCTGCGCTGCCCTCGCATCGAACTGCACTGCATCGTACAGCAGCGTTGCCGTTGTATTTTCCATGCCGCGTGCTATGAAATCATGAACCGGCGCCTGGGCATACACCGGATCCCATGGATAGGGCATTTCAAGGATATCTTTAGAAAACCGCACCATGTCAGCGGTATTTTTGTAAATCAGATCTACAGTTTCAACAAAATGAGGCTCTATATAATAGCGATAGAGCAAATCTCCTTTTTTCTCTTCCACAATTTCATATTCACCAACAGCCAGGACAAAAAGGTACGGCGTATGAGGCTGATGAAGCCTCCAGTAATCTGTCCTGAGCGTATCGCCGGGCAGGATCCGGCTGTCCAGCAACAGCCCGTTGGACAAGGTCTGGAAACGGTCGGGTACGGAGATCCAGGTCTCCTGGGTGGCCCGCTCTGCCGGATGATCGATGGTTGGGAACCAGAAACTGTTGTCCTCCGGCTGTCCAAGAGTCCAGATCTGCGTAGGCGTAACGAGATCCTCGCCTCTCGGGTTTACAAAATAAAGTCCGCGCCGCGGCGGTGTCGACACAAACGAAATCCCAAGAACGAGTGTGTCACCTTCCAGATAATCCCGGTCGAGCTGTATCGTGACAATAGCCGAATCCTGTTCGTAGATGAAATTTCTATTTGCACGCACATCATATATGGAATCAAACTCCATTGTTTTTGCATCAATGATCAGCTCTGATTGCGTATGGTTGCTTGTAAACAGCATCTCCGTCTCCCCGACCACCTGTTCTTTCTCAAACCGGAACCTGACACTCAGTTTTTGGTGATGCAGGTTCCATGTGCGCTCCCTGAGAACCTGTTCAGGTCCATCCGGGACAATCCAGCCCTCCTGCACCTCAATGGTTTCATCCTGTGTTTCGGTAACGACAAAAGCTGTGCAGGAAGCACTGAACGCAATTGTCAAAATAAGGGCAGCAAGCAATGCGTTTTTCCTTATTACGGAATCTGAACCTGTCCCCCTTCGGGGATCCATATTGCTGTTGGCGGACAGTGCATTTTGAGAAACCATGCACGTTTCAGGTTCCTCTGGCCGGAAACCGCCAGATGCTGAGAAAAAAATCGATGAGATTGACATAAAAAACGATCGAATGTGCTTTGATAAATGGGCCAGCTCTTCCTATTATTATAAGCTGTGACAGATTCTGCAAATTTGGGAATTTTCCTCTTCTTTACAAATATACCATACGATGCCGACGGATCATAAATCGCTGAACAAGGCTTTTGCCGCGTTTTCTTTTCTTACTGCCCTGATACTGTACATGCTAACACTCCCGCCAACTGCCAGTTTCTGGGATTGCAGTGAAAGGATTGCATGCGCATATGGCCTGCAGATACCCCATCCGCCCGGCACACCGTTCTACCTGCTGCTTGGACGCGTTTTTTCCATGTTTGTCGGCCCGCTGTCTGCCGCATACATGATAAACCTGATGAGTGCGCTGGCTTCTGCTACCACCATTATGCTGCTGTATCTCATTATTGTACGGTTTATCCGTGAGTTTCGCGGTCATGATACCGACAGTTACCCGCTTATCGACCGGATCGGCCTCTACGGCGGCGGTCTGGTCGGCGCACTGACTTTTGCCGTCAGCGACAGCCACTGGTTTACCTCCATCGAAGCCGAAACCTATGCCCTCTCGCTTACCTTTACCGCTCTTGTGGTTTGGCTGGTTCTGAAATGGTCCGAAAATCATGACAACCTGCGAAATGAACGCTGGCTGCTTCTGATCACCTTCCTTTTTGGCCTGGCCTTCGGAGTGCACCTGCTCAGCCTTTTGGCCATTTTCTTCGTTGGACTGATTATCTATTTCAAAAAGTTTGAATTTCAGTTTCCCTCTTTTGCCATTGCCTCGGCCATCACAGTCGGTGTGTTCTTCCTGATCTATCCGCTCACCATCATTCAGCTTCCAGCCCTGGCCGGCTCGTTTGCCGATGTGACCGGAGGAATGCTCGGGCCTGTTGCATTTCTTACACTCTTTGGCGGACTGATTGTATATGGCATTTATTATACGCACAAAAAAAATCACCGCACTGCCAACATCGTTCTGCTTGGATATTTCCTTATCCTGATTGGCTATTCCAGTTACTCCATGATCTACATCCGGTCACAGGTCAACCCCGCGATCGACCAGAATTCGCCGGATACGGTAGATGGCTTCATCAGTTATCTCAAACGCGAACAGTACGGCCAGCAACCGTTGCTTCGAGGCGACAGCTACAGCAACGAAATCGGTGGAATTGACCGGGGAAACCCAAAACTCTTTCCCAGAAGGTATTCACCCGATCAGCGTCATCAGCAAAAATACGCACAGTATCGCAGTGATCTTCACTTCTTCCTGAGTTATCAGGTGAGCCACATGTATCTCAGGTATTTTGCATGGAATTTCATCGGCAGGGACAGCGACCTGCAAGGCGCCCGTTGGATATCGGGCTTTGAACAAACCAGTGACCTTACCCACAATCGTGCCCATAACCGGTTTTTCTTTTTCCCCTTTGCACTCGGTATCATAGGCATGTTCTTCCATTTCAGGAAGGACTGGAAACGCGCTCTGGGTGTACTTGTTCTTTTTGTTGCGACCGGTCTTGCGATTGTCGCCTACCTGAACCAAACCCCCTTCCAGCCAAGGGAGCGTGATTATTCCTACACCGGTTCTTTCTTCGCATTCTCCATATGGATCGGCATCGGTGCCGCCGGCCTTATTGAGCTGGTCAAGCACTACCTGAAGTCAAATCAGTATGCAGCATACGGAGCCCTGGCTTTGATGTTCCTCGCCCTCCCCGTGTTGATTGGAAGTCAAACTTACAAAAATAACGATAGAAGCTTACGCTATGTGGCTCCGGACTATGCATACAACCTGCTGAACAGTACCGCTCCTTATTCCATCCTCTTTACCAACGGCGACAATGACACCTTCCCGCTCTGGTATCTTCAGGAAGTGGAAGGACTGCGTACGGATGTGCGGGTCGTTAATCTGAGCCTGCTCAATACCGAGTGGTACATCAAGCAGATGAAAAACCTGTGGAACCATGACGCGCCACCTGTTCCCATCGACCTGACCGATGCCGAGGTAGACAGGCTGAATGACAAGTTTCAGTTTCGGAGGGCGTCGGACTTCCACCGGCCGGGCGATATCTCCATTCCGGTGGACCGTGAATTTCTCAGACAGATCTATGCGGGTGAGATCGACTTCCCATGGGCTCCGGGTGAAATACCTGAAGAAATGGGATTTGGCGTACCTTTGGAAGAACTGGAGGACGAAGTGACCTGGTATCTGGAAGGTATTTTCCTGGGCCGGGACAGGGACGGAAATGAAATGCATTACACCCGTATACAGGATGATATGGTCATGGAAATCCTGAGAACCAATCGATGGGTCCGTCCCGTCTACTTCTCAACTACGGTAGCCCGGGATGCACAGATGAACCTGCAGAATTATTTCCGTCTGGAAGGAAAGGCGTTTCGCGTCATGCCCTTCCGCACCGGAAACCAGCTTGATACCGGCATCCATGGCCAGCGCCTGAAGTCATTCCGTCTGCGTGAAATAGACAACGAGAAAGCCTATTTCGATGAGAACATCCGCCGGATGATGGACAATTACCGCACCATCATCAACAGGCAGGCCGGAGCGTTTCTCGAAGCGGAACAACCCGATAGCGCCGCCTACTGGCTCAAATGGGGGGAAACCCACATTCCGTTTACCGTCATCGAAGGAGATCCCACCTCCATACTTAATTTTGCCTACCGTTATGCTCAAGTCGGAGTGAATGACCGCGCGCTTGAACTGGCCAGAAAGTCAAGGCGGGATCTCGACGTTGCGTTTCGCTCTTATCTGCGGGAACTGGACCAGATCGAAGCCGGAATTTCCGCACTGGAACAGCGGTTGGACGAGGCCGGACGCCGCATGGATTCCAGTAGGCGAAGGGAATTGCAGCATCGCTTGCAGACCCTGAACCGGGAACGGCAACAGGTTGTCCGTGAACTTTCTTTTGAATCCAGCCGGTACATGATACTGCAGCGGATATATTTCATGAATGACCTGGAGGATGATGCACTGGCCGTGGCTGACTTCATTGACGAGGTTTCGGATCAAAGACTGCCATTCCCCCGGGATCGCGAAGAGAACAGGATGCGGGTCAGCAGAATCTTTGGTGAATAATCGCCTGTTCCAATATTCCGCTGCGAGCGTTATATTTGACCATAACGCTATCCCACTTCTGCCCTGCCAAAACCTTTTTTTTGAAATGATCCATAAATTCACTGAGGAAAATATTTCCACAATAGCCAAAGTTCTTGGTTCTGAGCCCAAAAAAAGCGGCAGTGTTTACCGATTTGAGATTACCAATACGGAA
>SKYW01000259.1 GCA_007127695.1 Balneolales bacterium
CACCTTTTAACCACCTGAAAAAAACCAAGATGGCACGTATTGAGATAACCATGCCCAAGATGGGCGAATCGATCATGGAAGGGACGGTTGTCGAATGGTCCAAGAAAATCGGCGACAAAGTCGAGCAGGATGAAACACTGCTTGAAATTGCCACGGACAAGGTGGATTCCGAAGTCCCTGCGCCCGAGGCGGGCATACTGGTGGAAATCCTGGTGGAAGAAGGGGAAACGGTCGAAGTGGGTGAACCCATCGCCATCCTGGAAACCGATCCCGATGCCGCTGCGGATGCTGCAGGCAAGGCAGGCTCAAAGGAGGAAGATAAGTCCGCTGATGAGGAAAAATCCGGGACTGATAGTGGTGTGGGGGACGAAAGCACCGGACAGGAGGCAGCTGAAACATCGGTGGAAACGGACACGGCTTCAGAGACGGCTTCAGAGGATAAAGCAGATGAGGATCCGGAAGAAAAAAAGGTGAAAGAACGTAAAGAGGAGCCGGCGAAACCTGCGAAGGAGAGCAGGCAGGAGAACGGACAGGAAAAAAGTCCGGAGCCCGCTGCCACGGAATCTGCGGAAAGTGACACCCCGCCGCAGCGCAAAGCATCCGACGGTCGCTTCTACTCGCCGCTGGTGCGTGCCATTGCCCGCGAAGAGGGCTTGTCCCAGGAAGAACTGGAGTCCATTGAAGGCAGTGGAAGCCAGGGACGGGTCACCAAGCAGGATGTGCTGGCATATGTGAAATCCGGAAAATCAAAACCTGCGGCCGGGAAGGCGGACGGGGACGGGCTGAGGAAACCGGGTCAGGCCGGCGAAACCCGGAAGATCAGCACTCCCGATATGACGACGCAGTGGCCGGATCAGAATGTGGAGATCATCAAAATGGACCGCATGCGCAAGGTGATATCCGAGCATATGATCCGCTCGAAGCAGACTTCGGCCCATGTGACCACGTTTGGCGAAGCCGATGTCACCCGATTGGTGCAGTACCGCGACAAGCACAAGGACAGATTCCAGAAGGAAAACGGATTCAAACTCACGTTTACTCCGTTTTTTGTAGAGGCCACCATTCAGGCGATACGCGAGTTTCCGCTGATCAACAGCTCGGTGGACGGTGACCAGATCCTGCTGAAGCGGAGCATCAACTATGGCATTGCGGTGGCGCTCGGGGAAGCAGGGACGGGTGGACTGGTAGTGCCCGTGATCAAGAACGCCGGTGAAATGAATCTGCTGGGTCTTGCCCGAAAAACACACGAATTAGCCGGAAGAGCCCGCAGCAAGCAGCTTTCCCCGGATGACCTGGTGGGCGGTACATTTACCTTCACTAATTACGGGAGCGTGGGGAACCTTATGGGAACCCCGATCATCAACCAGCCGCAGGTAGCCATCTTCGGGACCGGCGTCATCCAGAAACGTCCCGTTGTGATGGAAGTGGACGGCAGTGACACCATTGCCATCCGACACATGGTTTACCTGAGCATGAGTTACGACCATCGTATTATTGACGGCGCCATGGGCGGCGCATTCGTGCAGAGAGTGAAAGAGCTCCTGGAAAATTTTGACATGGACCGAGCACTGTAAGTACGGTATTTTGCAACAAAATGGTGCGGTTTTCTTTGGTGGATCCGCACTTTTCATTGACTACTATTGAAATTAGCACACAAAAAAGCAGAAGTGCGCCACATGGTTTCCGCGTGGCACAGGCAGGGGCAGCGTGTGGCACTGGTGCCGACGATGGGCGCCCTGCATGACGGACACCTTTCCCTTATCCGGCAGGCACGACAGCATGCCGATCATGTGGTGGTATCCATTTTTGTCAATCCGATCCAGTTCGGGCCGGGTGAAGACTACGAACAGTATCCGCGAACCCTGAAAAGCGACCTGGACCACTGTCTCAAGGAAGGCGTATCACTCGTTTTTGCCCCTGATTTCACAGAAATGTACGGAACCGCCGGAGAGGCGCGTCACCATTTTGTCACGTTCCGGATAAGCAAAATGACCGAACATCTATGCGGAGCTGGTCGCCCGGGGCATTTCGCAGGTGTTCTGCAGGTAGTGAACAAGCTGTTCAACATTGTCCAGCCCGATGTTGCCGTGTTCGGGCAGAAAGACATCCAGCAATGGTTCGTGATCCGGCAGATGGCGGAAGAGCTGGATATCCCGGTGGAAATCCTGATGGGCCCTACCCGGCGTGAACCGGATGGGCTGGCACGGAGCAGCCGGAATGCCTATCTGACCCCGGAAGAACGAAAAACTGCCCCGATGCTGTCCGGGTCCCTGCAGCGTTTCCGGCAGCATCTTGAGGATCAATGCCATGCGGCCGCGACAGAAAATGCAGAAGTGGCGTCCAACAGTACCGGCAAGACTGTTGTGGAAATCGATCCGGCCATAATTTCAGAAGAAATAAACCGTTTAGATGAAAATGGTTTCCATGTTGAGTATTTTTCACTGGTGACCACACCCGACCTTCAGCCCACCGATGTCATTGAGCAAGGACGACTCTATGTGATTGCCATTGCGGCGCGACTTGGGAAAACCCGGTTGATCGACAACGTACTTTATACATACAAAGATTTGCAGAACCATGATGCTTGAAATGTTCAAAGCCAAACTTCATCCGCTGACCGTAACACAGGCCGACCTGTATTACGAGGGGAGCATCACCATCGATCCGGAGCTCCTGGAAATGGCCGGAATCCGTGTCTATGAAAAAGTACAGGTGGTCAACATCAACAACGGATCCCGCCTGGATACCTACACCATCCCGGGGAAACGGGGCGACAGGGAAGTGTGCATGAACGGTCCGGCCGCGCGCCTGACCAATGTGGGCGACCGCATCATCGTCATTACCTATGCCCGAATGACCGAAGAAGAGGCCGTGGAACACAAGCCGAGGATCGTGCTGCTTGACGGCAGGAACAACCCGGTCAAGGTGATGGATGAATCACTTGCAGGTTTCCGCTACAACCCGGACGATCAGCTTGGATGATTCCGGTATATCACCGTGCGGAAAGTTTTTCGGCCTGCTGAATGATTGCCAAAAAAATACCCGGAAAGCAGGCTCCCCGGGTATGTATTCAAATGAATGCCATGCCGTTGGCTGACACTCTGTCCGTTACTCCACGTAATCGCCGAGCAGCTCGAAGAACCGTGCCGAGGATTTCATTCCCCGTTCAAAATCCTTCAGGTGGAAATGCTCGTTCGGTGAGTGGATGGAGTCGGAATTGAGCCCGAGTCCCATCAGTATGGTCGTGGCGTTCAGGGTTTTGGCAAAATCGGCCACGATCGGAATGGATCCGCCTTCCCTGCTGAACAGCACTTCCTTGCCATATATTTCCTGGAAAGCCGCTGCTGCTGCCTTCAATGCGTAGAAATCAAGATCAACCAGTACGGGATATCCGCCATGGTGCTCTTTCACTTTGACCCGCACCCCCGGAGGCTTGACTTCGTGCAGGTACGACTCAATCAGCTTGTAGATCTCCTTTGGTTCCTGATCCGGTACGAGCCGGGCGCTCAGCTTGGCAAATGCCCTGGCCGGAAGCACGGTTTTGGCCCCTTCACCCTGGTAGCCGCCCCAGATGCCGTTGACATCCAGTGACGGACGGCCGCTTACACGTTCCAGCGTGGAGAATCCCTCCTCACCGAACTCCTCGTCGACATCGAGGGTCTCGTTGTAGACCTCCTGATCGAACGGAAGTTCCGCATAAGCCTCACGTTCCTGTTCCGTGAGCGGACGAACTTTGTCATAAAAACCGGGAATCTGGATGACACCCTTTTCGTCCTTCAATTTGGCGATCATCTCGCACAGGGCATTGACCGGATTCTGGACACCGCCGCCGTAGACGCCGGAGTGCAGGTCGCGGTTCGGGCCGACCACTTCCACTTCCAGATACATCAACCCGCGCAGTCCGTATGTAATGGAAGGGGTGTCCTTGGCAAACATGGCCGTGTCGGATACCAGCACCATGTCACATGCCAGCCGCTCCTTGTTGGCCGCCAGGAACGGCACCAGGCTTGGAGACCCGATCTCTTCCTCGCCTTCAATGATGAACTTGACGTTCACCGGCAGTTCGGTTCCGGTTTTCAGGAAGGATTCGATCGCCTTGATATGGGTATAGGACTGGCCTTTGTCGTCGCTGGCCCCGCGGGCATAGATCTTGCCGTCACGGACGGTTGGTTCGAAGGGCGGGCTTTTCCACTCATCCAGCGGATCCGGCGGCTGGACATCATAGTGACCGTAGATCAGGACAGTGGGTTTGTCCGGGCCGGCTTCCAGGTGTTCCCCGAGAACGATCGGGTGTCCGTCCGTCTCCTCGATACTCACGTTATTCAGCCCGATTTTTTCAAGCTGTCCGGCCACGAACTCAGCCGCGCGCCGCACATCCTGCTTGTGATTGGGATCGGCACTGATGCTGGGGATGCGCAGCAAATCGAACAGTTCTTCTTTGAATGTATCCTGATGTTTTTGGATGTATTCTACAGGAGTGCTCATAAATGGAATGGGTTTAGGATGTTCATGTCAGAGGCATGGCTGGCATGCCGGATAAAAAAATAATATTTGGGATGTCTTTGTCACATTTTTCGCACTGCCGGCTCCGGTATCCAGCCGGATACTCCATTGCGCAGCCGGATGTGCACCCAGCCTTCATGCTGTCTGCTGAGTCGTTTGTCTAAGGTAACAGTATAGGCTTCATATGCCAAATCGGGCGAAAGATCCTCATCCACCATCATATCGGGACTTGGTGTTATCGGGATCCCGTTCCCGACAACGACACCCTGCTGGTAGCCGCTTGCCCAGACGGAGATGGATATGGTGGCCACGACCTGGACAATGCCTATGGCGCTCAGGGCCATTCCCGCGATGGCGATCCGGCGGTCGGGACGGTAAA
>SKYW01000103.1 GCA_007127695.1 Balneolales bacterium
ATGCGCCGGTGGCCGCCGTCAAGCACAGCCTGCGTCCGGTGTACGGAGTCCAGTTCCATCCGGAAGTCGTGCACACGGAGTATGGACGTGAAATGCTTCACAATTTCGTCCGCAATATCTGTGGCCTGAAAGGTATCTGGACCCCGGGTTCGTTCATTGAAAGCACCATTGAGCAGATCCGTGAGACCGTAGGCGACGGCAACGTCGTGTGCGGGCTTTCCGGCGGGGTGGATTCGACCGTGGCCGCAACACTGATCCACCGGGCCATAGGCGATCGCCTGCTTTGCGTCTTCGTCAACAACGGAGTGCTCCGGAAAAACGAGTTCGAGGATGTCCAGCGGCTCTACACCGAAAAGCTGAAGCTTCCGGTCAAGGCGGTGGACGCATCCACCTTGTTCCTCGACCGGCTGGAAGGGGTCAGTGATCCTGAAAAGAAGCGGAAAATTATTGGTAACACCTTTATTGAGGTGTTTGACAACACCATTTCCGGAGACGACCGTTTCACCCACCTGGCGCAGGGAACACTCTATCCCGATGTGATTGAAAGCGTCTCCTTCCGTGGCCCGTCGGTCACCATCAAGTCGCATCACAATGTCGGCGGCCTTCCCGAAAAGATGAACCTGCAACTGCTGGAGCCGCTCCGGGAGCTGTTCAAGGACGAGGTTCGCAATGTGGGCCTGGCCCTCGACATCCCCAAGGATTTCATAAGCCGCCATCCCTTCCCCGGACCGGGGCTCTCCATCCGAATTCTGTCCGATGTCACCCGTGAAAAAGTCCGGCTGCTGCAGGATGCCGATGCCATTTTCATCGAGGAACTGCGTACGCGCAACCTCTACGACTCGGTATGGCAGGCGCTGGTGGTACTGCTGCCCGTGCAGAGTGTGGGGGTCATGGGCGATGAGCGGACCTATGAATATGTTGTTGGATTGCGTGCCGTGACCAGTGTGGACGGCATGACGGCCGACTGGGCGCATCTTCCCTACGAATTCCTTGGCAATGTGTCCAATCGCATTATCAATGAAGTGAAAGGAATCAACCGTGTGGTTTACGATATCAGCTCCAAGCCGCCCGCAACGATCGAATGGGAATAGGTATCAGGCGGTTCGCTGCTGTAATATAAAATTAAAAAGCACAGATGAACGCATTCTCACGAATTTCCCTGGCTATACTGTTCGTTTGGGCCGTCAGCTTGTCGGTCCCCGGATCACCTGTTTACAGCCAACCCGCTGAAGCGGAACTGCTTGCGGAGCCTGTCAACTATAACCTTTTAAACTTTGTGGATGCGGCCGGCTCTTCGGGGATCAATGATGGCAGTGCACATCCAGCCGGATCTCAGAGGAGCGGCGGTGCCGTTTTGGACGAACGGCGCTTTGATGAACCGGTTAATGACGTTTTTGACAGGGCAATGCGTTTCTACACGGAGGCGCGATACGATTCGGCGGCACTCCTTTTTTCTCAGCTGGACACTCCCAAAGCCCGGCTGTTTGCCGGCAAAAGCTATTTTTCGGTCAGCAATTATCCCCTTGCCCGCAACAGTCTGAGCAAGCTGACGCGAAACGATGATCCCCGTCTGTTCGACGAAGCGCGGTTCACCCTCGCTCTCAGTGAATTTCAGACCCGCCAGTTCGGCAGCAGCCTGGATCTGCTGTACAATCTGAAATCGCGTCCAGCCTACCAGAATCTGCACCGTGACGCGGACCAGCTCTACCAGCAGATCATGGGCTATCTGACGACGGAACAGCGAAAGCTGGCCTTCCAGCAGAGCGAGAATCCGAGAGTTCAGCTGGATCTTTTGCGGTTCGGACTTGATTTCATGAGCCGCGCCGAGGCCCGGCAGCTTTTTGATGCGCTCCATCCCTTTTTTGAAGCCACAATTGACACCAACATCCTGGCTGCAGTAGAACGCCGCATCCAGCGGCTGCCCACCCAGGGCGGTTCCTCGTATGGCAGGGCGCCTTCCGGCATGGTCTACAACATCGGCATACTTCTGCCGGGAGCCGAACCCGGAACCCGGGAATGGCAGGTCTCTCGTTCGCTGTACAAGGGATACCTTCTGGCGGCCGAAGAGTTCAACCGTTCTCAGAACGACAAGTACATCCGGCTGCATCACATGGAGACATCCGACACGTTGCTGACCCTGGAAGCTGCCATGGCCAGACTTGCCTGGCAGCATAACGCCGATGCGGTCATTGGTCCGCTTTTCTCGGATGCTGCCTACCGTATCCGTGAGCTCGCCGAATACTACCAGATTCCGGTAATCCCGCCCCTTGCGAATGCCGATACCATCAACATCAGCAACCCGTACATCTACCAGATCAATCCCACTTTTGAGGCGCGCGGACGGGCCATGGCCCAATTTGCCGTCAATACCCTGAAGCTGGATACCCTCGCTGTCATCACGCAAAGCAATCTCCCGGTAGCCAGGGAGGCGCGCGAGTTCCGTAACGAAGCCGAACGTCTGGGCGCTACCGTAATCCACTATTTCAGTGAGGATTTCGAAGCCCGCGCTTTTGAGGTTGGACATATCACCCCCCATTTTGCCGGAAACCGTCGTCTCGTCGAGCGCTACTTCGACGATGAGGATTTCGAACTTCTGCCTGTAAAAGGACTCTATCTTTCTGTCACGGGCGGCGGAGCAGAACAGCTGATCGACCTGATTCTCAACGACCTTCAGGCGTTCCGGAGTGATGTCACCATCCTTGGCAATGAGGAGATGGCGCACATCGACCTCAGTGACGCCCGCCGGCGCCAGTTCGACATCTACTACAGTACTATCTTCCACCGGAATGATGACAACAGGGAGGCGTATCACTTTCGGAACAATTTCCAGTCACTTGCAGGTTACCGTCCCGACAACTTCGCTCATCTGGGCTATGACGTGGCGACTTTTCTGTTCCGATCCATCAGTGACTTTGAGAACCCGGCGCGCATCAAGCAAAAGCTTCGCCACCGTCCGGTTTTTGATGGCGTGATCACCAGCATCGGCTTCCGGGGAACACACATCAACCAGCATCTGCATTTTCTGCATGTTGCACTTGACGGCGCCGCGCTCTATGAGTTTCCTGAGGAAGAAGAGGATGATCCGGATGTGAATCCGGATGTGGATTGAGATGTGGATTGAGATGTGGATTCAGATGTGGATTCAGATGTGGATTGAGATGTGGGCGCGGACAATGCCGGCAAGGATATCTGATGGCGGACCCGGTATCGGGAGATGTACCTCCAGGCATCGTATACGCTTCCTCATTTTCGCTTAAGCGGCAGACGGGAGAACAGGCTCAGGCTCTTCTGAGGAAAGAAGCCTTCACTGACCGACCGGACATCCTCAATGGATATGAATGCCTTGGGCATTTTTTCGTTGATGATCTGGATCATTCGCTTCAATTCCTTGCGTTTTATGACACTCAGTATCAGTCGCACCTGTCCGCTTATGCCACTGGCCGACACGGACGTGACCCCGAAATCATTTTCCTTCAAATATTCGATCAATTCGGTGGCATCCTCCGTGGTGATGGTCCGCACGCAGAGCAGTCCCATGGCAATTTTGCCTTCCAGATAGATCCCGATGTAGTTTCCGGCCGCAAAACCGCCTGCATAAGCAAGATACAGCCCCACGTTGGTCAGGCTTTGAAATATCTGTCCCACCGCGAGCAGCCAGATTAGCGCCTCCACAAAACCGATCATGGGCGCCAGCACTTTCATGCTGCGCGATACGAAGATGATCCGCAAGGTGCCCAGCGTCACATCCACCACGCGTGCGGCAAAGATCATCAACGGAAGGATCAGGTAGTTGAACCAGTCAAAATCAGCCGATATGAACTCCAGAAATGCCATGATACCAACCAAATAGAGTGGAAATAATTGTATCCCCAAAAATATCCTTCATTCTTGAAGGAATTGCGAATTTGTCCTGCACCTGAAAGAATTATTTACGATAATTTCAGCCAGCGCTGCATCTGTTGGCTTTTCCGCCTAACTGCCTGCTTCCCGCTGCCCATGTGCCCACTGCCGCCTGCCTGCTTCCCGCTGCTGGCTGCCCGTCGCCTGCTTCTCACTACTGCCCGCTTCCGCCTGCTTCCTCCCGCAATGCCTCCTCGCGTTCCATTTCCGCCCGTATCCGGCGCTGTTCGCGCAGCCAGTCGGTCCACTCCCTGCTTTTCCTGCGATGCTCGGCATAGGTGCGTGAAAAGGCATGCCTGCCGTCCGGGGTTGCCACCATAAACATGTAATTGTGATCCTCTGGAAAAAGGGCGGCCTGGATGGAGGATAGTGACGGATTGGTGATGGGACCCGGCGGAAGACCGTGTACGCGGTAGGTGTTATAGGGGTGGTCGATGCGGTAGTCGGCATATACGAGCCGGCTTCGCTCCCCCTTGGCATAGTTGACGGTGGGATCGGCCTGCAGTCGCCACCGCCGGTTCAGCCGGTTCCAGTACAGCCCGCTTATGGCCGGCTTTTCATCATCAAAACGAGACTCCCATTCAATAATGGATGCGAGTGTTGTAATCTCATCCACCGTCCGGCCCAGTTCCTCCATGCGCCCGGCATAGGGCTCGGCAACGCGGGAATCAAACTCCAACAACAGGCGCTCCAACAATCGTTGCGGTGTGGAAGTCCAGAACACCTCATAGGAATCGGGCAGGATGCGCCCGTAGAGCTGGTGCGCCTCGATTCCATAGCGGTTAAGCAGGCTGGTATCGCGCATTGCGGAGGCCAGTTCGTGCGTTTCAAACTGCATCTGCACGGCAATCCGCTCTTTCAGGGCCTCCTTGGTCGCTCCCGGCGGAATACGCAGAAGCATGGGATCCTGAAGTCCCAGCGCCAGTTTTGAA
>SKYW01000313.1 GCA_007127695.1 Balneolales bacterium
AGCAGCGCATCACACCGGTAATCACGCATGATACCAGAAGCATGGCAGTGCATCATGCCGCTAGCAGTGCATGAGACCGGCGCCGGCGCATCACGTTCGAGGCTGCCGGATATTGCTGGGCGATGTGAGAAATACCCGGAAGTAATGGATCGCAATAGAGAATGCCGGATATTGTTGGGCTATTGACGCGGAATGGGCGGGTGATCCACTAGCGATTCAGCCTGAAATCCAGCTCATCTTGTCGTCCATTAGCAATCTTTTCATGATCTTCCCGGTCAATAAGGCGGAGGGAGGACGAGTTCATGCAATAGCGCAATCCGGTAGGCTCAGGTCCGTCGTCGAATACGTGTCCCAGATGACCGCCGCAGCGCGCACAATGCACCTCGGTTCTGGGCATGAGCAACTTGAAATCCGTTTTGGAGCCAACGTGATCGGGGGACAGCGGTGCGAAAAAGCTGGGCCAGCCTGAGGAGGACCGGAATTTGGCCGCCGAAGAAAACAAGGGATTGGAGCATCCGCGGCACACGTATACCCCCTCCGTTTCGGTGGCATGATACTCGTTGTCGAAAGGTCGTTCGGTTCCTTCCGATCGTTGTACATGGTATTCGGATCCGGAGAGCCGTTCCTGCCATTCTTCTTCAGAAAGCGTGATTTTTTCTTCGGGTGACGGGAACATGGAAGCACTGAACCATTCAGGTATCGAGGATCCTTTCCCGGCATTTTGTGATTTACTGTGGATATTCGCCATCAAGCCTTTTAGATTTATTGCTGTGTCAGTAAGTGAGAGAAATTTGTACCATACTACGGATGAACGACGTCATAATCTTCACTTGAGAAACGTTTATAACATCAGGAATCATTCCGTTTTCTCCGGGTTCTTTGTCCGATTGGAATCCTGTCGGGTTTTCAATTGTTATAAGTGTTATAAACCGCAACTAAAAAGCGAGGGAATATGAGCAAGGGTAATATCTTAATCAGTGTCATCATCGGTTCTTTCATCGGGGCCCTGCTGGGCGTACTGTTCGCTCCGGACAAAGGTGAAAAAACCCGCAAGCAAATCGTGAAGAAAAGCGATGAATACAGCGACCTGGTAAAAACCGAATTTGACGACTTCGCAAAAACGATGAGAAAAAAGTATCAAACGGCCCTGGACGACACCGAGCAGATCATCAGCAAGGGCAAGGCCAAGGCAGACGAACTAAGAAACGAAGTCAAAAAGGCAATCAAATAGGAGAACGGTAGTGTGCCGGATCGTGTCCGGTCCGGAGGCATTACTTTTAATTTTCTGAAAATGCCGGTATCATACCTTTCCTTTATCCAGGAACGGAGATTCCGGCTTTTTTTATGGAAACAACCCTTGTTTACGAGATTATCGGCTACGTTGCCTCGGTTCTGATCGCCGTATCGCTAATGATGAGCGCGATTGTACGTTTGCGCATCATAAACATGATCGGGGCGGCCACTTTCTGCCTTTACGGAATCCTCATAGGCGCCGTTCCGGTTGCAGCGATGAACGGCTTCATCGTCCTGATCAATATCTATTATCTCGCAAAAATACTGGGCGACCGGGAGTATTTCCGTTTGCTCAGGGTCTCGCCGGACGGGGAATACCTTCGCGCCTTTATCGATTTTTACAAGGAAGACATCCGCAAATTCCAGCCCGATTTTGATTTCAAGCCGGGTGAAAAGGATATCTGCATTTTTATTCTGAGGGATATGGTTCCAGGCGGACTTGTTATCGGCAAACCAGACGGCAAGGATGTGCTGACCATACGCCTTGACTTTGTCATTCCCAATTTCCGGGATTTCAAGATCAGCAAGTATCTTTTCAATGAAGAGAGGGAGTTTCTGCGCGACGCGGGTTTCCGGAAACTGGTTGCCCATGCCAGGGAGAAAGCGCACCGTACCTACCTGGAAAGAGTGGGATTCCAAAAGTCTGGAAAGCAGGAAGACCGGTTTGAAATGGCAATCTGAGTGACTTCAGCGATTCCCTGAACGGAACGGGAATGCGGCCCTGCGATATCGGCTTTTGAGGATGAGGAACGCTGAGAGAAGGAACGCTACAAGTGCGACTGCCGATCCCACCAGCAAAAATGCCGCGGGAATGGAGATCGCATCCACAAGAGGCTGCGTCATGACAGGAGAAAGGAATTGTCCGAGGAAAACGGCTGTGGTCAGCATCCCGGAGATACGTCCCCGCAGATGTTCAGGCGCTTCGGAAAGCAGCCAGATGCTGGAATTGGGCATCAGAAGTCCGGATCCGATACCCCCAATGACCATACCCAGGAAAATCTGGTGATAGGATCCCGAGAAAGAGATCAGTACATAGCCGGTTCCAAGAAGGAAAAAGCAGAGGAGGTAGACGGCTGGATAGGTCATCCGCCGGAGAAAATGGTGGAAATTCAGCGAGGTGATGGCACCCATCAAGACAAATGAGGAGAGCGCCAGGCCGATACGCGTGCTGTTCATATCCCCGAAACGGTCGAGCAGGAATGGAATATGGACCGGTATCATGTAAAACATGGCCATGCCGAAGAAGGCCATGGTAACAATCAGTGCGGTGATGATCAGTGAGACAGAACGGATCCGTGGGCTTGTCTGATCATCTTTGGGTGGCAGTGACCTTGCGGGTTCCGTGATAAAAAGCCAGATTGCCGGGATCAGGAAAAGGGCCGTTGCGTAGATAAGGAAGGGGGCCCGCCAGCTGATATCGGCGAGAATGCCTCCACTGGTGATGAAGATCACACCGCCGAAAGCCATGAATGCATTCATCATACCCATTACCCGCTGACGCTCTACGCCCTTGTAGTAGTCGCCGATCAGCGTTACACAGACTGTCATGACACCCGCGACCGCCACTCCGAGCAGGGCGCGGCTGACAAGGATGGCCGTCAGGCTGTCCAGCCAGGAACCTGCGGAGCCGGCAAAACCGTACAGTAGCGTGGCTGCCAGAAGCAGCTTTTTTCTCCCTAATCGGTCAACCAGATAACCGGCAAACGGCGATGTGATTACGATGAAAAGGGCGGGCATCGTGAGCACCAGCCGGGTCAGGAATGCCGAATCCGGCGTATCGGCAAAGGCCTCGCTCATGACAGGCAGTACTGGTCCGATGGTGGCACCGGACATGACGGTCAGCGTGCTGGTGAGCAATATGACGATTTTTTTTGCGATGGTTTCTGCCTGGTTTTTTTTGGGGGGATTTCACTTCGTTTTTTAGTGTCCCAAATAGCCGGATTGAAGGTTGCCATGGAAAAATCGAGAAAACTCCGGACAATATTGTGAATATTTCCAATGATCTTGATTATATTGCCATTGATGAAATTTATTACTCTATAGAGAATTATCATTCCTCATGAATATTCAGCAACTTACCTACATTATTGCCATCGATCGTTTCCGTCATTTTGCCCGGGCTGCGGAACATTGCCGTGTCACGCAACCCACGCTGAGTACCATGCTCAACCGGCTTGAGGAGGAGCTGGGGGTAAAGGTCTTTGATCGCAGCAGATCGCCTGTCATGCCCACGGAAACCGGAAAACGGATCATTGCCCAGGCTCGAAGGATTCTTGAAGAAGTGGATCATCTGCATCGTCTGGCCGGTGAGATGAGCGATCAGGTGGAAGGCGAGCTCCGGCTGGGGGTAATCCCGACCGTGGCGCCGTTTCTACTGCCATTGTTTCTTCAGGATTTGTTGGATGCGTATCCCAAGCTCCGGATCACCATCAACGAGCTGACCACCAGCGATATCATAGTCCAGCTCAAGAGCAACATGATTGATGCGGGAATACTGGCCACGCCGCTCGGACAGGAAGCGATCCGTGAAATCCCGCTGTATAATGAACCATTTGTTGTTTACCGGAGCAAGATGCTTCCGCCGATACGGCCCGGGAAGAGACAGAACAGCCTGCTGCCGGAAGACCTGGACCTGGACCGTCTTTGGTTGCTTGAAGAGGGGCACTGCCTGCGCAGTCAGATTGCCGCGCTGTGTGAATTGAAAAAACAGAACAAGACGTACAGCAATCTGATTTACGAGGCCGGAAGCATAGACTCCCTCAAGCGGTTGGTCGATTCCAACAGTGGCATAACCATTCTTCCGGCGCTGGCCATACGTGATTTTTCAGAAAAAGAGCTGGAATCAGTACAGTATTTCCGGGATCCGGTTCCGGCAAGGCAGATCAGTATCGTCACCTACCGCCATCACCTCAAGGAGCGGATCGTGGATGTGTTGAAGGAGGAAATCCAGAAGAGGGTCGCTCCCTTAGTGGATGAGAGCAGACCGTACAAGATTCTGAAAGTGTGATTTTCCTGTAGAAATGACCGGCCGGCTTCACTGTTCTGCAGTGCCGGTTACACTTGTAAGATGGGTGTTTATTTGATCAGCATCATGGTGCGTCGCGCCGTGAATTCCCCTGCGACAACTTCGTAGATGTAGGTGCCTGAAGAAAGACCACTGGCATCGAAGCGTACGGCATGCAGACCGGGAAGGTGTTGCTCGTCGGCAAGCACGGCTACCGGCCGACCCAGGATGTCGTAGACGGTGACCCGGACATGGGAAGCGGCGGGCACCTCAAATGTGATGCGGGTGTCGGGGTTGAACGGATTGGGATAGTTCTGGTTGAGCGCAAAAGTTTCGGGGATGCCGGGCTCAATGGGTTCCACACCCAGCGGATCGCGGACATAGACGCTTGCCGTGTCGGAAAATGTGTCGAAATGGGCCACGACATAGCCGCTTCCGTAATCATGGGCCGTGAACCGTCCGTCCGCGCTGATCTCACCGTCAAGGTCGATAAGCTCCCAGGTGACCTCGTCGCCGGCACCGGG
>SKYW01000075.1 GCA_007127695.1 Balneolales bacterium
CCGAAATGCTCAGCCGCATGTTCAAGCGTGGGGGTATCCGCCATAACGTGCTGAACGCCAAGCAGCACAAAAGCGAGAGCGAGATTGTGCGTGACGCCGGGCAGAAAGGTTCGGTGACCATTGCCACCAACATGGCGGGACGTGGAACGGATATCAAGCTGGGCGAGGGCGTCCGGGAACAGGGCGGATTGGCCATTGTGGGAACCGAACGGCACGAATCGCGCCGCATTGACCTGCAGCTCCGCGGCCGCTCCGGGCGTCAGGGCGATCCCGGCGAGACACAGTTTTTTGTCTCATTGGAAGATGATTTGATGAAGTTGTTCGGCTCCGAGCGGGTGGCCAACGTGATGGACCGGCTTAAGTTCGAGGAGGGCGAAGTGATCCAGCATCCCTGGGTCTCCAAGACGCTCGAACGCGCCCAGAAGAAAGTGGAGCAGAACAATTTCAGCATCCGGAAACGCCAGCTGGAGTACGACGATGTGCTCAACAACCAGCGGAACGTGGTCTACGGATACCGCCGGAAGGCGCTGCTTGGCGAGGGTTTGAGCAGCATGCTGCTGAACATGCTTGAGGATATGATCTCGGCTATTGTCAACGAGCTCTATCCGGAAGGCGATTACGACGGAATCCGCGAGCGGGTGCTGCGACAGCTGGCCGTCGACGTGGAAGTGGACCGTGAGAAATGGTCCAACCTGCGTGAGGACGGGGTCATCGACCTGATCTTCGAAGAAGCCGTCAAAGCCTATCAGGAAAAGGAAAAACGGCTGGCAGAGCCTTTTTACAAAGTCATCAAACAGGTGCACGAAAACGACGTGCCCAACAAGCCGACCAACGTCCAGATCCTTTTCACCGATGGCGTGAAGCGGATGCGCGTGGTGGTGGGAATCGAGGATGCTGTCAAGAATGAGGGTCGCGAAGTGGTCCGCGCACTGGAGCGGTCGGCCGTGCTGGCCGTGATCGACGAGCGCTGGATGGAGCACCTGCGCGACCTGGATTCGGTCAAGCAGGGCGTTGGCCTGCGTGCTTTCGGCCAGAAAGATCCGCTGCTGGAATACAAGCGCGAAGCATTCAACATGTTTACCCAGCTTCTGGAGGACATCAACAACGACGTGGTCTCCATGATCTGGCGCGCCGTACCGGAAGTGGCGGCCGACCCGAATCAGCTTCAGCGTGCCCGTCAGCCGGTCAAAAGCCGGGTGGATATGGACAATCTCCGGACACAGCACGACTCGGCAGAGAATATGGGCCTGCGGTTCGGCGGCGGTCCGGAAGGCGGAGATGCCCAGCGGGCCGCAGCGGCGGCTGGACGTGGTGAGAAAGCGAAACGCCAGCCGGTCGTTGTTGAGGAACGAGTCGGACGGAACGACCCATGTCCGTGCGGATCCGGAAAAAAATACAAGCACTGCCACGGAAAGTAATCCGCCAGTCAGCTTTCGAGAATCTCCCGGATCGTTTTCATAAGCAGTGCCATGTCGACCGGCTTCACCATGTAGGCAACCGGATTGGTGGCATATGCCCGTTTCCTGGTATTTTCATCGGAATTGCCGGTGATGTAGAGCACGGGTACATCCGTGAAGCTGCGGACCTGTATAATGGCCTCCACACCATCCATCCTGCCAACCAGCTTGATGTCCATCAGAACCAGATCGGGGTTGTGCTCCCGTATTTTCTGAACGGACTCTTCGCCGCTGTTGACCTTTGCGGCAACATGAAAGCCCATCCTCTGAACCTGCTTTTCGAGCAGCAGGGCGAGGATCAAATCATCTTCAACGATAACAATCTGCTTCATGCTTCTGTCCGGGATTTGTTTCAAGCTGCCAATATAACAATTTTTTTTCCGGCTGCCGGAGGAAAGCCGGATTTTATTTTGAGACCTGTATGTCTAATTTTAATTGTGTGATATCAGGAAAGTATTGTCTTTTTTGTCATATCTCGAGCAGTCATTGATATTTGTCGCAGTTCTTCGAACACGGAATAATTATTTCTCATGGTACTATCCAATGCGTGTACATACGGTGTGTTGGCTTCCCTGTTTGTTACCAGGGAAGCAAGCCGATCAAAAGACTATGTATCCATCGGCCGGATGAGCAAGGAGCTGAACATCTCTTTTCATTTTCTTGCCAAAATCCTGCAGCAGCTGACATCAGCCGGTATCCTGGTTTCCATGAAAGGTCCGGGATAAATCGCTGGCCGAAACGGCAAAACGGATCGATGACCTCAATCTGCGTTTTGCCCTTCCCGATGGAAACGGAACCCGCGGCAAGGAGAGCACCAGATTTCAGGAACAGTAGTTTTATTGGCATTAGATAGTGCATCTGTCCACGGTGTCAGCTGGGAATATCTGGAGCCGGGCCCCCGGATTTGCCTGATCCGCATTGGCAAGATCGGGTAAGATTGGCGTGGATCCGGGAGTTCGGGAGCAACATATTTTCTTCAGGATGCAGATCGGCCCAATTTCTTCATGCCGGCGAGTATCCACACGGCAGACCCCAAACTCAGAATTCCGGTGAGAACTATAGCCAGGTTCAGGTCGAACAGATCCGCGATGATGCCGGAGAAGATGGCGCCGAGGGCATACCCCCCGTCCCGCCAGAGCCGGAAGACACCGACGCTTTCGGCGCGATCCAGAGGGTGGGTGAGATCGGCAATGGCGGCCAGAAAGGTCGGATAGACCATGGCCGTACCGGTGCCCAGCAGCGCGGCGGTTGCGATGAATGCGATGTAGCTTTCCATG
Source organism: Balneolales bacterium (assembly GCA_007127695.1). Lineage (GTDB taxonomy): Bacteria > Bacteroidota > Rhodothermia > Balneolales > Natronogracilivirgulaceae > SKNL01. The sequence continues at coordinate 2,735 of SKYW01000075.1, forward strand.
CTCGTGAAGAGCAGCAGGCTGAAGCCCTGCAGGAGCATGCCCATCCAGAGCATGTGCTTGCGGCCGGTGTAATCGGACAGTTTGCCGGTGAATATCTGCAGGATTCCCCAGAAAGCGGGATATACGGCGACCACAACCCCGATCTGGCTCAGTGAGAGTCCGGCCGCCGCCAGAAACAGGGGGAAGGCACCCCAGGCCATGCCGTCCTTGAAGTTGGTCATCATACCCGCCTGGGACACGGCCATCAGGTTCCGATCGCCGTACGAAACTTCGCGGAACAGGTTTTTCTTCTTGTGGTCATTGCGCGCGTTGCGGGACTCATAGGCTACAAACGGGGCGGTGTCGCGTATCAGCAGGATGGACATGCCCAGTCCGAGAAACGCCAGCACGATGCCCAGTAAGAATGGCCAGGGACGTAGTCCGAATTCAGCTGCGATCCACCCGGTGAGAAAAGCCACTACGGCCACAGCCACATAACCGGCAAATTCATTGAGGCCCATCGCGAGTCCGCGATCCTTCTCACCGGCCAGGTCGATCTTCATGATGACGTTGGCCGACCATGCCAGCCCCTGGTTGATGCCGAGGAAGAAGTTGGCGGCCACGATCCAGTTCCAGTCCGGCGCATACATCAGCATGAACGGCACCGGGATCCCGAACAGCCATCCGGTGACAAGCATCTTCTTGCGACCGAATTGCTGGGCGAACCGGCCGGCGAAGTAGTTGGATACGGCCTTGGTGATGCCGAAAACAACGATGAAAGAGAAAATGGCCGAACGGGCGGCGATACCGAAGTCCGTTTCGGCAATCTCGGGCAGGATGGTGCGTTCGAGTCCAACCATGCCGCCTACAAAGGCGTTGATCAGGACCAGTAAAGAAAACTGCTTCCAGTTGCGTTTCAGGCCGGGAATGTCGTGGGTCATCTATGGAATGTGGATGTATTTCAATCCTGATTTATTACCTGTTGCATTTATTGTATTTCAGGAAGCTTGGCGTGAGTTGATGAAGTTCCGGTACCATTGTTTCCAGTATAATCTAAAAATCCTGGAAATAACATGTGCCGTTGAGGTGGTGTAAATAAATGTACAACAACCGGTTTGTTATTGCACTTATCCGGTCCGTTTGATAGATTTAAGCTATACTGATTATTGATAATGCCAATTGTCTTTCCGGAAATTCTTTTTGCATCAGGGAATGAAACTACCGGAAAGCCGATAACCGACATTCGACGTTATTGTTTTTGCGCAACTATCAAACCCTGTCCAGATGAAAAAGGGGTCAAATATTATTCGATGGCTGCTTCCACCCGCTCACTGGCGCCTGCCGGTGATTTTGCTGATCGGAGTACTTTTTGGCCTGTTTTTCTACGCTTTCTATGTGTCCAATGCCGCCAGCTATCTGTCGGATGCGCCGCAGACCTGTGTGAACTGCCATGTGATGGCTCCGCACTATACGACATGGTTCCACAGCTCGCACCGGGAACATGCCACGTGCAACGACTGCCACGTCCCCCAGGACAACATATTCCGCCATTACTACTTCAAGGCGCAGGACGGGATGCGGCATGCCTATATCTTCACCATGCGGCAGGAACCGTTTGTGATCCGCATCCATGAACCCGGACAGCGCGTGGTCCAGGAAAACTGCAAGCGATGCCATGAGCACACCAATTTTATGGTCAGTGCTTTTGATGCCACGCTTGAAAGTGCAAAGGCCGACGAACACCGGCTTTGCTGGGATTGCCACCGAGAAGTTCCGCACGGTGCCGTCACCAGCTCTGCCAGTGTACCCTACACCCATGTACCGCTTCCAAAGGCCCCGGTGCCGGATTGGTTGCGAAGAATGATCGAATGAAGTACAAAGGAACCGTCTGTGCCTGATCATGCGGCGGATGATGTCCAATAAGCAAACAGAAATCCAAAAGAAATTACAATGAAAACGCTCGGAAAACGCATCGAAGAAAAGCCCTGGATCGGGTGGGTCGTATTTCTCATCACGGTCGTGGTGGTCTTTCTGGCCGGACTCTTCACCTATACCATTGTGGAGCGCCGCACAGAGGC
>SKYW01000025.1 GCA_007127695.1 Balneolales bacterium
ACCAATGACAGTAAATGCTTGACAACGTAAATCAGTTTCATTACTATAATCTATAAGGTATTTAAGAACCATCTGTATCTGCAACCATTGCGATAAGTATTGGTTTTACCGAAAACATTGGGTTTATTGAATTTAAAACAACAGCGCCAGCTCATCCATAGCCATTTCCAGATAAAATCATCGGGCTGAAGTCCGGGATCGTTACTGAAAATTCCTTGGGCTGGACCATCCATATCTGTTCTATTTTTATCATGCTCTTGTATACTGGAGCCCAATAAGGGAGCCGGAGGTTACCCATGAGACCAAAGATAGCGGTTTTTGACTTTGCGAGCTGTGAAGGATGTGAACTGCAGATTGCGAATCTAGAAGAGGATATACTGGAACTGATCGACCATGTCGATATCGTTTCGTTCAGGGAAGTGATGAAAGAGCATTCGGATGACTACGACATTGCCTTTGTCGAGGGCTCCATCAACCGTCCCGCCGATGCCGAACGCCTCCGGGAAATCCGCTCCAATGCCAAGATACTCATCGCCCTGGGGGACTGCGCCACGACCGGCTGCGTCAACAAGCTGCGCAATGACTGGCCGGACAGTGAAGCGCTCGCAGAAGTCTATCCCGGCGCCAGGAAACAAATCAAGGACAACAAACTTTTCGATATTTATCCGGCCAAGGCCATCAACGAAGTGGTCGATGTCGATTTTTACATCCGTGGATGCCCGGTCCGGAAGGAGCAGGTGCTTTATTATGTAAAGCGATTCACGGACATGCCTCCGTCCAGAAACAAGGACCTGGATTTCGGGATTATTTTGCGGGACATGATGATCGACAACCGTTCGGTGATCAAGTACAATCCCAGAAAGTGCATTCTCTGCCGGCGATGCGTACATATCTGCCAGGATGTGATGGGGGTGGATGCGCTTGGCGTTGTGGAAAAGGGCAGCGAAGCGATCATATCGACACCGCAGGACATCGGATTCGATGCCAACGGATGCATCCGGTGCGGACAGTGCATATCCACCTGTCCGGTCGGCGCCCTGGGCAACCGTTCCCCCGTCGAGACTCTGGCCATGGAGGTGAAAAAGAAGAAGCTCTCCATCGCTCTTGACTCTGTGGCACTGTCCGCGTTCGTGCAGAAGCACAACACGCTGCGGGACATGGATCCGGAGCTGGCCGAGCGGTACACCATTGCCGGATTGAGGCATATCGGGTTCCAGAAAGTTCTGCAGTACGATTACTACCTGGCACAGTCCGCACAAATGGACGATCAATCCGATACGCCGGTACTGGCCAGCTGGTGCCGGTCCGCGCAGAACTATTTCATGGAGCGTGAACTCAACACACTGGAAGTGAAGCCGGAGAACAGTCCCTGGTCGCTGCTGCTGGATGAGGTAAGCAAAAGCATCTGCCTTGTGAGTCCCTGTTCGGCCATGAAGGAAGTGGAGGATTTCAATTATGTGCTGACGGCTGCGAATCTTCTGGAGCTTTTCAAGCAGCTGGAATGCGACCTGGATTTCATGGATCCCGAACGAGCCGCATACGACGGACATACGGTGGATACGGGATTCCGCCATCCGGGTGTCCCTGCCCCCGGCCGGAATGGATTTGGAATCCGCAGGGATCTGCCGGAAAAGCTGGCCCAGGCCAAAAAGGCAAGGGGAGCCGTTCACGTGTACCCCTGCCTGGCAGGCTGCACCAACGGTGGCGGCACGCCTCCCACCATTGACGAAGAAGTGATACAAGAACGAATCACCTGGTTGGAAGAACTCAGAGGGGTATGACCATGCCTGACACAGCGACAAGACCCACAGCGATAAGACCATTGGTCTGGGAAGAGAAATGGACCCTGGATAAAATCGTGGACTCCGTGGAAGATCCGCAGCACCAGAAAATCCGGCTGCTGCAGCTGGCCCAGAACGAATACGGCTTTCTGCGGGACGAGCACATGCGGTACCTGGCCGACGCCATCGGCACCAGCTATACCGACCTGTACGGCATCGCCACATTCTACGCCCAGTTCAACCTGCATCCCCCCGGGCGACACCATATATCCCTCTGCGTGGGGACCGGCTGCCACGTGAAAGGTTCCAAAGGCCTGATGCAAAAGCTCCGGGAAACGCTCGGCATAAAGGAAGACGAAACCACCAAAGATCACCGCTTCTCCATGAAGAGCGTGCGCTGCCTGGGTTGCTGCGGACTGGCCCCGCTGATCAATATCGATGATGAAACGTTCGGCAGGGTGAAACCCACCCATCTGGAAGGTATTCTTGAGAAATTCGAGTAGGAGAGCCCATGACTGTCAAAACAAAACTGGACCTCAACGAAATGGCCAGGATCGGGATGAACTCCCTGGAATCCTCCAAACCACAGATCGTCTTCGGTCTCGGGACCTGCGGCATTGCCGCGGGCGGTAACAAGCTGGTGGATTTCACCCGGGAGTACACGGGATACTGGCAGGAAACCGGAATCCAGCCGCAGATCGTCTCAGTAGGCTGTATCGGGATGTGCCATGCCGAACCGCTTGTGGATATCAAGCTGCCCGGCAAGCCGCGGGTGACCTACCACAATGTCACTACCGCCAAGATGAAGCGCATCATCGAAGAGCATCTGATCGAAGGCCGGCCGGTCAAGGAATTCGCCATGGGCCAGCTGAGCGAGGAGCTGTCGGTATGCGAACACGGAAAACTGAGCTACACATGGCACTATGAGGACATCCCCAATCTGAAAGAGCTGCCGTTCCTCGCCCGGCAGGTGCGTATCGTGCTGCGGAACTGCGGAATCATCAATCCCGAATCCATTGAACAGTATATCGCCAGGGGCGGGTATAGATCCGCTCACAAGATGCTGATGGATCTCAAGCCCCAGGGCGTGATCGACGAAGTCAAAAAGTCCGGTCTTCGTGGACGCGGAGGGGCCGGTTTCTCCACCGGACAGAAATGGCAGTTTGCCAGGAACGCCCCGGGCGACCAGAAATACGTGATCTGCAATGCGGACGAGGGGGATCCCGGCGCCTATATGGACCGCGCCGTGCTGGAGAGCGACCCCCACAGTGTGATCGAGGGCATGATCATAGGCGGATACGCCATTGGCGCATCCATCGGTATACTGTACGTGCGCGCGGAATATCCGCTGGCGATCAAACGGCTAGAAAGGGCGATCCTGCAGGCACGCGAATTCAACATCCTCGGTGAAAACATCCTCGACAGCGACTTCTCGTTTGACCTGCGCATCATGGAGGGTGCCGGCGCGTTCGTCTGCGGCGAGGAGACGGCACTCATCGCATCCATCGAAGGAAAGCGGGGTGAGCCAAAGCCGAGGCCCCCCTTTCCGGCTGTATCCGGTCTTTTTGGTAAGCCGACCAACGTCAACAATGTGGAGACCTGGGCCAACATCCCCATGGTGTTCGAAAAGGGCGCCCGGTGGTTCAACAGCATGGGCACCGAGCGCAGCAAGGCGACCAAGGTCTTCTCCCTGGTGGGCAAGATCGAGCGGGCCGGACTCGTGGAGATCCCCATGGGTACAAAAATGAAGGATATTATCTACGAGATCGGCGGCGGCATGCAGTACGGACGTGCGTTCAAGGCTGTGCAGACCGGCGGTCCGTCCGGCGGATGCATCCCGGCAGAATTGCTGGATGTGGCGGTGGACTATGAAAACCTCCAGGAACTCGGTTCCATTGTGGGTTCCGGCGGCATGGTGGCCATGGACGAAGATACCTGTATGGTGGATATCGCCCGGTACTTCCTGGAATTTTGTGTGGAAGAGTCATGTGGACAGTGTACGCCCTGCCGGATGGGCACACGCCGCATGCTGGAGGTCCTGGAGCGCATCTGCCAGGGCGGCGGCAAAATGAGCGATATCGAATTGCTGGAGCGCCTCTCCGTGCAGATCCGCGACGGGTCCCTGTGCGCCTTGGGCGGAACAGCCCCCAACCCGGTGCTCACCACGCTGAAGTACTTCCGCCACGAATACGAGCAGCACATCCTGAACAAAAAATGTCCGTCCTCAACCTGCGCCTCACTGTTCCTTACCCCGTGCCAGGATACGTGTCCGGCCGGGACCGACGTGCCCGGACAGATGCAGCTGGTGGCCGAAGGGCGCTACGGCGAAGCGTACGAATTGCAGCGCCAGGACAATCCCTTCCCGGCGATTTGCGGCCGCGTGTGCGACCATCCCTGCGAAAAGCGATGCCAGCGCAACCTGATGGATCAGCCACTGTCCGTGATGATGATCCACCGGTACTGCTCCGACAAAGTGCTTGACGGCCAGGCCGGATACCGGCCCGAACTCGGAAAACTGGATCCCACCGGCAAGAAAATCGCCATTGTGGGCGGCGGGGTTGCCGGACTCACCGCGGCATTTTTCCTGAAGCGACTGGGCCACGACGTCACCATCTTCGAGGCGCAGTCAGAGCTTGGCGGCATGCTGATGTGGGGCATCCCGCCCTACCGCCTGCCGCGCGATATCCTGCGCTGGGAAATCCAGCAGATAATCGACCTGGGTGTGCACGTCCGGCTGAACACGTCGGTGGGCAAAGACGTACCGTTTGAAGATGTGCTCCAGAAGTACGATTCCGTCTTCCTGGGTGTCGGCGCCCAGAACGACCTGCCGATGAACTTGTCGAATGAGGACAAGCCCGGTGTGCTGAACGGCATGAAACTGCTGCGTCAGATGAATCTGGGTGAAAAAGTGGACCTGGGCAAGCGGATTCTGGTGATCGGCGGCGGAAATGTCTCGGTGGATGTGG
>SKYW01000230.1 GCA_007127695.1 Balneolales bacterium
CGGAAGATCCGCGCCAGGCCATCGTATCGATTAAAACGGACAGGCAAACACCGTATGAGATCTATATCGACATGCTTGACGAGGTGATCGGTGCCTATCGTCAACTCAGGGATGAGGCAACCATGAGGGAATTCGGAATTCCCTACCGGCAGTACCAGGCACGTGTGAGCCGGGAGGACAACGTCATCCGTGAAATGTATCCACAAAATATCTCACTGGCTGAGCCGGATCCGGGATCCTAAAATTATCCTGATATTGTTATGTCAAAATTTCAGAAAAAACAGGCCAACACCAAGCAGCAGGTTCCAACAGCTGCCATGCCGGACATCATCTTCATGTTGCTTATTTTCTTCATGGTGGTTACGGTATTGCGCGAAGTGGAGTTGCAGGTCCGGGTCGACTTTACGCGCGCCGATAACATCGAAAAAATCGAGCAGAAGCGTCTGGTCAGCTATGTCTATATCGGACCTGAAATCCTTGGTGGCGGACGATACGGTGATACCCGTGTCCAGATTGATGATGCCCTTGTCGACGACATCTACGCCATTCGCCGGCTCATGTACGATAAACTGATGGAAGAGCCTCGCCTTATCGTATCATTGCGTGTGGACCAGAAATCCGAGATGGGAATCGTAAGTGATGTACAGGAGGAACTCCGGGAAGCCGGAACCCTGCGCATCAACTACTCCACTCTGAGAGGCGCCCAGGCACCCATGTAAAGCACAACCCGTGCTGTGCATGGATATGATCCTGCTGCCTGGATCGTCGCATCTACCTATGTTGTTATTCTAAAAGGCAATCCGGCCCGTCCCGGATTGCCTTTTTTTCTGCACTCTTAATCATCCCATTACTCATTCCCTGTTCCCGGAGACCATGTTGAAAGAAGATTCTGACAAAACCATATCCAGCGTCGGACGCGCCGGTCTGATCCGCCATATCGCAGGAGTGTCCGCATACCGCTCAGAGCGCGTTGAACACGGTATCGGAGATGACGCCGCAGTGCTGCATGCAAATGAATCCAAATATGGCCTGCTTTCCAGTGAAACCCTGGTCGAAGGAGTGGAGTTCGACCTCTCCTTCATGCCGTTTCATCAGGTCGGAGCCAAAGCTGTTACAGCGGGCGTAAGCGATATCTATGCGATGAATGGTCAGCCACACGCCGTTCTCATCAACCTGGGGGTGCCTAACAGGATCACCCGGGACATGATCGATGAACTGTACAAGGGCATTGCCATGGCCTGCTCCGATTACGGATGCCAGCTGTCCGGCGGAGACCTCACCGGGTCGCATAACGCGATGATCATCTCGGTCACCGCCTATGGTGACGTGGAAAAAGAAAAGATTATTTACAACAGCGGAGCAAAAGTTGACGATGCCGTTTGTGTTACAGGGGATCTGGGCAGCGCACTTGCCGGTCTCAAGGTGCTCCTGCGGGAGAAACGGCACTGGGAGGAGTCGGAAGATCCGGTCATGCAGCCTGATCTGACGGAATGGGACTACATAGTGAAACGACAGCTGGTACCCATTGCCCGGAGAGATATGATTTCCCTGTTCCGGCAAAATGAGATCCGGCCGACATCCATGATCGACGTCAGCCAGGGACTGCTGCACGACCTGCAGCGGGTCCTGACAAGCTCACAAAAAGGAGCCTACCTGTATCAATCTGCGCTTCCCATTGACTTGCAGACACGAAAAGTCGCCGATGAAATGCAAGAGGACGTCGACAAATATGCCCTGTACGGAGGGGAGGATTTTGAACTGCTCTTCACCCTTCCGGAAAAAGACGCCGGCAGGCTGGCAGAGCTGAGCCGCGAATTTTCCGTCATCGGGAAAATAACCGGGAAACCAGGCCAGGTAGAAATGCAGACAGCCGAAGGTGATGTGATCGTGTTTGGTGATGAAACCGGCTGATAAAGGAAATAATGCGTATCTTTGATTTATGACAAATAAAAAAGACTCTTCTACGGATACGTACGAACCAAGGAAAAAAGAAGAGAGGAATCCGCGCTTCCCCATCTGGATTTACCTGGTCCTTTTTCTGGTGCTCCTTGCCATCCCGTACCTGTCTGTTTTTCCTGACGGCACCAAGGATCTGGCATACAGTGAGTTCCTGAACCACGTGCGTAAAGGCCACGTGGAGAAAATTACAATCATCGACGGAAAAACCATTGAAGGTTTCTTCCTGGATGATGCCGTAAAAGAAGGACATGTGACATTTGAAGACCCTGCTTCCGGTCGACGCTGGTTTGAAAGCGCAGACGAGGAAGTGGCACCCACTTACCCGTTCCGCCTGACCATGATCGAGGGCGATGATATTCGTCCCCTGCTTGATGAATACAATGTTGCCTACGACGCCCGTATCAGTGGCAACTGGTTCAGCAATGTTTTCATCTGGTTTATCCCGCTGATGCTTATTATCGCATTCTGGATTTTCATTTTCCGCCGTATGAATCCCGGCTCCCAATTGATGAACATTGGCAAGAACAAGGCTTCACTCTATGACCGCCAAAGCGAGCACAAGATTACTTTCAAGGATGTTGCCGGACTCGAGGAGGCGAAGGAAGAGGTAGAGGAGGTCGTTGCTTTCCTTAAGGATCCAAAGAAATTTACCCGTCTGGGCGGGAACATTCCAAAGGGCGTGCTTCTGGTCGGTCCGCCAGGCACAGGAAAAACAATGCTGGGCAAGGCTACTGCCGGTGAAGCGGATGTGCCATTCTTCAGCCTGAGCGGATCGGACTTTGTGGAGATGTTTGTCGGTGTCGGCGCATCCCGTGTGCGGGATCTGTTCAAACAGGCCAAGGAAAAAGCGCCATGCATCATTTTTATCGATGAGATTGACGCGATCGGAAGAAGCAGGGGCAAAAATCAGGTCACCGGAGCCAATGATGAACGTGAAAACACCCTGAACCAGCTCCTGTCCGAGATGGATGGATTCAATACGGAAAAGGGAGTCATCATCATGGCAGCGACCAACCGTCCCGATGTGCTGGATTCCGCACTGATGCGTCCGGGCAGATTCGATCGCCAGATCCTGATCGACAAGCCGGATCTGAAAGGCAGGGTGGAAGTACTCCAGGTGCACACCAAAAAACTGAAGGTTTCCGACAACGTGAACCTGCAGCTGCTGGCCTCCCAGACGCCGGGATTTGCGGGTGCCGAACTGGCCAATATGTGCAATGAGGCGGCACTGCTCGCATCCAGAAGAAACAAGGAAGCCGTTGAGATGATCGACTTTCAGGATGCCATCGAACGGGTCGTGGCCGGACTTGAAAAGAAGAACAAGATCATCAGTCCGAATGAGCGGCAGATCATTGCCTATCACGAAGCGGGACACGCCGTCGTCGGATGGTATCTGGAACATACCGACCCGGTGATGAAAGTGAGCATTGTTCCAAGAGGTTTTGCCGCACTTGGATACACCCTCCAGACGCCGCTTGAAGACCGTTTCCTGATGACGACCGAGGAGCTGGATGACAAGATATGTGCACTGCTTGGCGGACGCGTCTCGGAGGAGATCATCTTTGGAAAGATATCGACCGGAGCGAGAAACGATCTGGAGCGCATATCGCGGCTGGCATATGCCATGGTGACGGAATACGGTATGAGCGAAGAGCTTGGCTACATATCCTATCAGGATCCGTCCGAAGAGGGCGGCTTCGGTTTCCAGAAAAAGTACTCGGAACACACAGCGGAGCGGATTGATGAAGCTGTTCAGACCATTATCAGAAGAAATACCGAACGCACAAAGAGGCTGCTGACTGAGAAAAAGGATAAACTGGTGGCTCTGTCCAAGATGCTTCTGGAAAAGGAAATTCTTGGTTCTTATGACTTGATCGGGCTTCTGGGCGAGCGTCCTTACGGCAACTATCCCGTTTGTTTACCCTCCGCTGAGGCAAGGAATCGGGAGGTTGATTCGTTACATGATGCGGAAGATGAAGCGATAAAGGAAGAGGATGAAGCGATAAAGGAAACAGATGAAAACAAAGTAAAAAGCGTGGGAAGAACTGCTGTGTGAGTTTTTTCTGCCGGATTTATTTTCCCAAGGAACCTTTTCCGGCTTCCTGAATGTTGACGTATTTCCGATAACAAAAATCAATCTTCTCAGCAAACTGTGATATACGTCACCCGAAAAGAGCACTTCACTGCAGCCCACCGGCTCCATAATCCGGATAAGAGCCCGGAGTGGAACCAGGCCACATTCGGACCCTGTAACCATCCGAACTGGCACGGGCACAACTACGAGATCGAAGTGACTGTTGCGGGTGAACCCGATCCTGAGACGGGTTATGTTGTAGACCTCGGAAAACTGAAGCTTGTGATCCGTGATCGCATCCTCTTAAAATGCGACCATAAAAACCTGAATCTGGACGTGGATTTTCTGCATGGGGTCATTCCTTCGGCGGAAAATCTCGCAAAATCCTTTTTTCATGAACTTCGGGATGATGTGGCGTCCATCTGCAAAAATGGAACACTGCACTCTGTCAAGTTGTTTGAAACAGAGCGAAACATAGCTGAATACCGGGAAGATTAACTCATCCATTTCTATCACGACCAATGATTACCTCGACTCTCAAACGATTTTACGATCCGACCTTTACTGTAACTGACGCTTACAAAAATACATTGCCCGATCTGCAGAACGGACCGGCTTCTCTTATCGAGGGTGCCAACGTACCTATTCAGCAGGTGGGTATTTCCAACTTCCGTCTGCCTTTGAAGTATGCAACACGTAATGGCGAAATACTCGCACTTGAAACTTCCGTGGACGGCTATGTGAGCCTGGATGCCGGAAAGAAAGGGATCAATATGAGCCGGATCATCCGCACGTTCTATGAATTCAAGGATGAGGTCATGTCACAGGAGGTGCTGGAGTATATCTTGCGGGCTTACCGTGACAATCTCAAAAGCAAGGAGAGTTACCTGAGACTCCATGTGAACTTCCCGATGATGCAGCAAAGCCTTCGCTCCGACCTTAGCGGTTATCAGTATTATCCGCTCTCTTTTGAGGGCCACATGGATGAGAACGGACGCATGCGCATGTTCATGCACATTGATTTTGAATACAGCAGCGCTTGCCCTTGCTCTTTTGAACTTGCCGAGCACGCCCGGAACACACGCGATGTTGCCGCCATCTCACACAGTCAGCGCAGCGTCACCAATGTAACAGTGGAGTGCACCTCGTTCCTCGAGCCCGAGTCATTGATTGAACTCCTTCGGAATGCCCTGAAAACCGAAACGCAGGTGATGGTCAAACGTGAGGACGAGCAGGCCTTTGCCGAGATGAACGGGGCTTATCAGAAGTTTGTCGAGGATGCGGCCCGCCTGATCTACGATCACCTGAACCGCGTACCGGAGGTGCGGGACTTCGTAGTCCGCTGCAATCATATGGAAAGCCTCCACAGCCACGATGCCATCAGCCGCATCTGCAAAGGTGTGCCAGGCGGACTGCGCTGATCAGCAGCCGCAACCACCCCGCAGCCATCCGGCTTGTCGTCTTAGGAAATCGCTATTCATACGACGTTACAGGTATTGATTGTCAGGTACTATTCGCCTAGCGCTTCGCGGACCAGCAACTCCTGCTCTGCGGTATGAATTTGAGTAGAACCGGTCGCCGGTGAGGCTGATGCCACACGTCCGGCATATTCCAGCTTCATGCCATCACCGAGAAGCTCATTTAAACGCGGCTGGACGAAGCTCCATCCACCCATGTTTTTAGGTTCTTCCTGACACCAGACCACGGATTCAACGTTACCATATTTGCCGAGGATCTTTTTAAGGCTTTCATCGGCAAACGGATAGAACTGTTCCATCCGTGCAACAGCCACGTCCTTCCGTTCCTCTTTTTCACGAAGGGCCAGCAGATCGTAAACGACTTTGCCGGAACAGAATACGAGGCGCTTGACGGAGGATGCATCGGTGATCGCATCATCATCCAGCACTTCATGGAACGAGTCCCTGGCCAACTCTTCGATGCTGCTCACTACCTTTGTATGCCGCAGCAGGCTTTTGGGCGTCATGATCACGAGCGGCTTCTTGGCGATACGCAAGGCCTGTCTGCGCAAAATATGGTAGAACTGCGCCGGCGTAGTGCAATTGACCACCTGCAGATTGTTGTCGGCACAAAGCTGCAGGAAACGTTCCAGGCGGGCGGATGAGTGCTCTGGTCCCTGTCCCTCATATCCATGCGGCAGAAGCAGGACAACCCCGCTGGTCTGTCGCCATTTGGACTCACTGGCAGCAATATACTGGTCAATGATGATCTGTGCACCGTTGCCGAAATCACCGAACTGCGCCTCCCAGAGCACCAGGGTTTCTGGACGCAGGCTGCTGTAACCGAACTCGAATCCAACTACGGCAAACTCGCTCAGAAGACTGTTGTATATCTTGAACGTAGCCTGCCCCTCCTTAAGATTGTTCAGGGGAACGAAGACCTGATCTTTTTCGGTGCCATGCAGTACCGCGTGCCGGTGTGAAAAGGTCCCGCGCTCGGAATCCTGTCCGGTCAGCCGAACCGGATGTTTTTCGACAAGCAGACTGCCGAAAGCCAGCGCTTCTGCAAAACCCCAGTCGATTTTTTTCTGGTTCTTTTCAACGATTTCACTTCGTTTGGCCAGGATCCGAAGCAGTTTCGGATTACCGTCAAAGTCCGGTGGAAGGGTGTTGAGGTTTCGGCCGATCTCCTTGAGTTTGTCCAGATCATAGGACGTATCCGGCATGTGTTTGGCCCACTCCTTCTGCGTCAAATCCTTGCGTTTGAGATGCTCTTCGGTCAGTTGCCCGATACTGCCGGCTTTCCGGGCATCCTTGAATGCGGCCTCAAGCAACTCGTCAAATTCGTCGAAGATTTGCTGGACTTCCTTCTTGGTCAATTCGTCCCGCTCCACCAGCTGACGGGTGAACCGTTCACGCACGCTTGGATGATCATGGATTTCCTTGTAGAGTCCGGGCTGCGTAAATGCCGGTTCATCGCCTTCATTGTGACCGTGCTTTCTATAGCAGATCAGGTCAATAACCACATCCTTGCCGAATTTCTGGCGGTAATCGAGCGCCAGTTTGATGCTTTGGATGGCTGCTTCGGGCTCATCGCCATTAACGTGGAAAATGGGTGCCAAAATCATTTTGGCCAGGTCTGAAGCGTATTCTGTGGAACGTCCGTCCCTGGGAAGTGTCGTAAATCCGATCTGGTTGTTGATGATAAGGTGTATCGTGCCACCGGTGGAATAGCCCTCGAGCTGCGACATGTTGAGCGTTTCGGCAACAACGCCCTGACCGGCAAAGGCCGCATCCCCATGGATCAGCAGCGGCACCACTTTTTCCGGTGCTTTCTTTTTGCCGACCTTGTCCTGAAGCGCCCTCGCGGCGCCTTCGACCACCGGATTGACCGACTCCAGGTGGCTGGGGTTGGGCATCAGCAGCATGTTGATTTCCTTGCCATCACTGGTTTTGTGCACCGCCGTGGTGCCAAGGTGGTATTTCACGTCGCCGGTACCCATGGCACTTTCGGGGTCGATGTTCCCTTCAAATTCTGCAAAGACCTTCTTGTAGGATTTGCCCATGGTGTTCACAAGCACATTCAATCGCCCGCGGTGCGCCATGCCCAGTACAACATCGCTGACATCGTAACTGCCCGCTCGTTCCAGCAGATAATCGAGCATCGGGATGACGCTATCTGCCCCTTCAAGGGAGAAGCGCTTGTGACCGATGTATTTTTTGTGGAGAAACTCTTCGAAAGCGCTGGCCTGATTCAGTTTGCGCAGGATGCGACGCTTTTCTTCCTTGGTAAGTTCCGGATCGTTCACGCAAGATTCCATAGTATCCCGCAGCCAGGAACGCTCTTCAACCTCCAGTATGTGCGTATACTCGGCACCGATGTACCCGCAATAGGTCTTGCGCAGGATATCGATGATGTTGCGCAGGGAAGTAACCTGATCCGATCCGCCGAGGTAGGGCACATAGAACTTGCGGTCCAGGTCCCACATGGTAAGGCCATGGTAATGGAAATCAAGTTCAGGATTGTAGCCGGTGCCGTACTGCAGCGGATTCAACTCGGCCATGACGTGTCCGTGCCGGCGGTACCGGTCCACAAGCCGGCTGACAGCCACTGCTTTTTTATCCGACTCGACCCGGTCCGAACCACCGTCAAGAAAACCGGTGTAATGGTCCTCGCCGAACGGGATGGGCTCGTAGGGTATGTTCAGTTCTTCAAAAATGGACTCAAAGAAATCTGTCGGGCCGGCCAGGAACTCCTGTATGCGGGCCAGGAAAGATCCCGATTCGGCGCCCTGGATGATGCGATGGTCGTAGGTGCAGGTCACGTTCATGACCATGCTGATACCCAGGTGGCTCAGCAGTTCCTGCGACATCGACTGGAACTCGGCGGGATAGTTCATGGCCCCGGTGGCGATAATGGCACCCTGCCCTTTCATCAATCTCGGCATGGATGATACCGTACCGATCGTACCCGGATTGGTGATGGTAATGGTCGTGTCCTGGAAGTCGCCGACCTCAAGCTTGCCTTTCCGGGCCCTGTCGATGAGGTCTGGAAACGCATGTAAAAACTCACTGAAGGACATCTTGTCGACATTCTTGATGTTCGGGACCACCAGGTTGCGCGAACCGTCCTTGTTCGGAAGGTCAATCGCGATACCCAGGTTAACGCCCTTCGGCACAACACGTGCCGGCTTGCCATCCTTGTGCCCGTAATGATGATTGAGCTGGGGATACTCCCTGAGCGCCCTGGCAACTGCCCAGCCGATGAAATGGGTCAATGTTGCCTTTGGCTGCAACCTTTTTTCCAGGTAGCTGTTGATGATGCGCCGGTCCTCCATTAACATTTTCACCGGAATGACACGCAATGAAGTGGCCGTTGGCAACTCCAGGCTCGACTCCATGTTGGTCGCCAGCTTGCCTGCCACTCCTTTCAATGGCTTGAATTCGAAAAGCTCCTCTTCCTCAGCGCCGGAAGGTTCTTTCTCAGCTTTCTCCTCAGGTGCCTTTTTGTCGCGCTGCTTCGCCTCCGCATCCTTTTCGGCCCGGGTTTTTGCCTTGTCGTCAAGCGTCTTCTTATCGTCCGCTGTCTTCTTGTCATCCGCTTTTTTCCTGTCGGCACGCTCCTTGCCGCTCTCGACGCGATCATCTTCTTTTGCATCCGGTTTTGCCGTGACTTCCGCGTCGGCGTCCGCTTCCTTCACCTGTTTGCCGTTGCCCATTTCATCAAAATACTGACGCCAGTATTCAGGCACGGATTCCGGATTTTCCAGGTATTGGTCGTACAGCTCTTCAACAAGAGCAGCGTTGGGGCCGAATTGCGCTTCTAATTGCTTCAAGGTCGGAGTGGTTTTACGATTTCAGGTTGCGATCCGGGATCGGTTGCCGATTGTTCAAACGCTGAGGCAAGCATACGTGTTGCATGACATAACGGCGTATCCTCTAATATATCCCATAATATCCCATAATATATCCATTATATATATCCCACATAACGAAAAGCATACAAAAAACGTTGACATTTTTTCCTTATAATCCCACATCGGGATCACCCTGAAAACAGCATTGGATTTCTGCTCAGACAGCAACCCATCCTCATCGGAAACGTAATATTTTTACGGTGCGATGCATGACCGGACCTGCTTTTCGATGTGAACACTTTTTTATTCAAAAAAAACTCAAGGTTATACGTGAAAGAGAAGGAAATAACTGGCGCTGAGGACATACATTGGGATTTGTCGGATCTGTACCGGAGCCCGGATGATCCCGTCCTCGCAAAAGACCGAACCGCTGTTCTGGAAAAGGCGGAAAATTTCGGAAAAAATTATCGTGGTCGTGTAGGCACCCTCAGCTCCGCAGAATTCGCCGATGCACTCCATGCGTATTCGGAGATCCTCGAGACCATGGGCCGGCTCGGGTCCTATGCCTACCTCAAGTGGACTACCAACACCGAAGATCCCGCTCTTGGCAAGGCGGTGCAGGAGATCACGGAACTTTCCTCCGAGTTGACCCAGAAAACCATCTTTTTTACTATTGAGTGGCTGGATATGGATGAGGATGCCGCCCGCAAGCTGATCCAGAGCAAAGAGCTGGCCGGCTACCGCCACTATCTGGAAACCTCCCGGCTTGACAAACCGCACACACTTGAAGAAAAGGAAGAGAAAATCCTGTCTGCCAAATCCGTTACAGGCGCGCGGGCCTGGGTTCGCTTTTTTGACGAGACGCTCGGCGCCTCCCGCTTTCAGCTCGGAGATGAAGAACTCACGGAATCCCGGATTCTGAGCCGCATGAGCGATCCTGACCGCGAAGTCCGCCGTCAGGCATCAGAAGTCTTCACGGAGGGGCTGATCAAAATGAAGCATCCGCTCACCTTTGCCTTCAACACGTTGCTGGCCGACAAGCACACCAACGACCGGCTTAGAAAATATCCGCACTGGCTCCGTGCCCGCAATCTTGCCAACGAGATTTCCGATGAAAGCGTGGAGGCTCTGGTGGATGCGGTCACAGCCAGCTACCCGCTCGTCCACCGTTTCTACCGCCTTAAAAAGCAGCTGCTCGGTATCGATGAGATGATGGAGTACGACCGTTATGCACCGGTCCTCAAAAGCCGTAAAAAAATTCAATGGGACGATGCGCGTGATATGGTACTCGATGCCTATTCCGGTTTTCATCCCGATATGGGTGCCATTGCCGCCCGGTTCTTCGATGAAAAATGGATCGATGCCGCAGTGGCTCCCGGCAAACGCGGCGGGGCTTATTCCGCATCCACCATACCCTCTGTCCATCCCTACGTGTTCATGAATTACGACGGAAAGATCAGGGATGTGCAGACCCTGGCGCACGAGCTGGGACACGGCGTCCACCAGTACCTGTCCCGCAAGCAGGGCATTCTGCAGGCGGGAACACCGCTGACAACCGCGGAAACGGCATCCGTTTTCGGTGAAATGCTGGTTTTCCGGAAGCTGCTGGCCAATCTTGACAAGCCCGAAGAGAAAATGGCTCTTCTGGTGGGTAAGATCGATGATTCCATCGCAACCGTATTCCGGCAGATATCGATGAACCGGTTTGAGGACCGCATCCACCGTGCCCGGCGTGAAGAAGGCGAACTCACCATGGACCGTTTTTCCGAACTATGGATGGAGACGCAGGTACCGGTTTACGGTGATTCGGTGACCCTGACCGACAACTATCGGATCTGGTGGAGCTATATCCCGCATTTCATCCACACTCCGGGGTATGTGTACGCCTATGCTTTCGGGGAGCTGCTGGTACTGGCATTGTACCAGGAGTATCTCAACTCCGGCAACGGTTTCAACGATGCCTATCTGGCCATGCTGGAAAAGGGCGGATCCGACTGGCCCGCAAACCTTATGGCTGACCTGGGGGTGGATATCTCGGAAGGGACATTCTGGAACCGGGGGCTCCAGGCCATTGCATCCCTTATTGGCGAAGCAGAGGCGCTTTTACCGGAAATAGACCACAATAAAGAAGTATAGAGGAGTATGAACCGAATGCATCTGTCCCCCGTTGATGAAAAGGAAAAAGACAACCTGCTGAATTTCCGAAAGCTTGTCCGGGATACATTGCTGCTGCTCCGGACGTCGCTGGAGGCTGAAACCGTTTCGATGCACTGGGTGAATACCAAGCGGGATCAATTTGTGCTGGCCAGTTACGCAACCAGCCGCAGGGACGTGGTGTTTCAGGATCGCGTCAGCCGCCGGAAACATTTTTTGCACAACTACAGCGCCATAAAATCGATCATACGGCTCGAGAAGAACATCCATTTCAAACCGGCAGAGCTCACCCACTACTCCGGCATCTCACCCATTAGCTATATGTACCTTGTTCCTCTTGTTTTTCATGCCGAAACGGTGGCCATCACGGTGGTGGAAACAACCCGGAAGCCGGAACTTTCGGCAGGGGATGAAATGATAATAGCAGCGTACCAGAAGGTTTTGGGGCGTATGCTGCAATCCTACCAGGATATCACAGATCTTGCGGAGAAGCACACAGAGTGGGTGGAGTACGACCAGATCGTGCGCAACCTCATAAAATCAGATGAGCCCCTGGAGCTGGCAACCGTGCTTGCAGATCAGCTGCAGAAATTTGTCGGTGAAACCGGCGGGGTGGTCCTGCTTGCAAGGGGCCTGGATGCATGGCACACGGTATGCAATTCCCGTGATGCCCGGTTCCCACTACCGGTGGGTCTGGAACTTGAAGAAGGCTCCATTGCCGCACGGGCGCTCTCTGACGGGGAACCGTTCTTTTCCCCGCATTTCAATGCCAATCCGAAACGGATCTCATCGGCGGAACCGCTGTGCTACGGATCGTCACTGGCGGTTCCGGTAATGCACCGGCAGCGACGGCAGCTGCTTCTGCTGGTCTACAGCGAGAATCCGTTCCTTTTCAGCGATGCCATCAAGCACAAAATCGGCAATCTCTGCCTCATGGCCGGTCTGAAGCTGGAGGCCATGCTTCCTGATCTTGATGTCTACGACAATCTTTTTTCCACCCACATCTCCTGTTATTCCAGGGATCTTTTTGCCGGTGCCCTGGCACGGCTTACCGGCGAGGACCGGCGAAGGGAATCGGCGATGGCGACATGGTTAGGTATGATCACTATCGGCAACATCAACGACATGCGCACCCGGTACCGGCTGGAAGACCTTACCAGGCTGCAGCAGCAGGTCCTGAACGGAATCCGTCCGCAACAATATGGCATACCCGGGATCATCGGCGCATACAGTGACTACATTTACACCTTTCTCTTGCAATCCACGGATGAATCGGCGTTTCTTTCCTGGACAGGTCGCATTAGGGAAGCATTCCGCGAGCCGGTTGCATTGTCCCCAAATAGCAGGGAGCAAGTGCTGCTGAATACGGGTGTGGTCAGGGTTAACGGCGCATCGGAACCGGATGAACTGCTTCAGAAAGTAAAAAAAGCAATGAATGAGGCACTGAAACAGCAGAAATTTATCGTGGAGGTATGATATGGCCGTATGCTACCTGATCATCATCGATGGACTCGGAGTGGGTGCGCAGGAAGATGCGCATCATTACGGGGACGAGGGAAGCAACACTTTGGGACATGTAGTCGCAGAGACGCGGTGCAGCCTGCCGGAACTGGGGAGCATGGGCCTGGGCAATATCATCCCGCTCGACACCGTCCCGCCGGTCCGTGAACCGCTCGCCGCTTTCGGCAAGATGCGGGAGCTGTCTCCGGGCAAGGATTCCACAACAGGCCACTGGGAAATTGCCGGGTTGCGGATGGATCGGGCTTTTCCGACCTATCCGGATGGTTTTCCTGATGAGGTCATTGAAAAGTACTGCCGGCTGACCGGGGTGAGCAGCGTACTTGCAAACAAACCCGCATCCGGCACCGCCGTCATTGAAGAGTTTGGAAAGGAACATCAGCAGACCGGCCTGCCAATCGTCTATACTTCGGCTGACAGCGTGTTTCAGGTAGCGTGCGACGTGAACACCGTGCCGCTTGATACCTTGTACAAGTGGTGTAAAATTGCCCGAAAGGAGGTGATGACCGGCAAACACGCGGTTGGACGTGTAATTGCGAGGCCCTTTGAAGGCGGGCCGGGTTCGTATCGACGGCTATCTGACCAGAGGCATGATTACTCCCTGAAGCCACCCAGGCCGTTTCTGCCCGGTTACCTGCAGGAGCAGGGCATCACAACCATATCTGTTGGAAAAGTCATCGACCTGTTTGACGAGGAGGGGTTTGACCGCAGCCTGCGTACCAAAAGCAATACGGAAGGCATAGAAAAACTGTTGGGTCTGATGGATGAAATCCGGTCTGGTTTTGTTTTCGCCAATCTAATCGAAACCGATCAGAATTTCGGGCACCGGAATGATACCGAAGGATTTGCCGGAGCGCTCGAAGAAATAGACCAGGCCATTCCCGGACTTCTTGAAAGGCTGCAGCCGGACGATCTGCTCATCATCACCGGTGATCACGGTAATGATCCCACCATGCCGAGCACCGACCATTCCCGTGAATTCACGCCTCTTCTGATCTATCCTGCAACAATTGCAGCCGGAAAGGAACTCCATACCCGCAGCAGCTTCGCGGATATTGCCGTTTCGGTATGCCACTTTTTCGGGGTTGACAACCCGTTCCCCGGTGAATCGTTTCTCAGTAATGAAATAAATACACACATTTGACGTATAACATCCGTAAATTTGCATCGTTTTTCCTCTAAACGGAACCATTTATCCCGCAGGTGGTAGGCTGTTTGGGAAATCCTATCTTAAAGATTGTATATTGCGTGACCGGTCCAAGCGGTCTCTTGCAGTCTGAACACAAATCAAACCAACGTATTTCCAGTGGCTAAGAAGAAAAAAGAACCAAAAAATCCGAGTCCAAGCGGAATCTCAACAAGAGAATCACAATCTCTTGACAGGTATCTCCAGGAAATTGGAAAAGTCAGTCTTATCACCCCGGATGAAGAAGTGGAACTTGCCAAAAGGATCCAGGCAGGTGATCAGGACGCCCTTGAGAAACTGACCAAGGCAAATCTGCGCTTTGTGGTGTCGGTTGCAAAACAGTATCAGAACCAGGGTCTGTCCCTCGGTGACCTGATCAACGAAGGCAATCTCGGACTGATCAAGGCTGCAAAACGATTTGATGAGACTCGCGGTTTCAAGTTCATTTCCTATGCCGTCTGGTGGATACGGCAGTCGATCCTTCAGGCTCTCGCCGAGCAAAGCCGTATCGTGCGGCTTCCGCTCAACAGGGTGGGGGCCCTCAACAAGATCGGCAAGGAACTTTCCAAACTGGAACAGGAATATGAACGGATCCCTTCCGCTGCCGAACTGGCCGAAAGCCTGGAGATGACGGTCTCCGAAGTTTCCGATACCCTCAAGATCTCGGGCCGCCATCTTTCCGTGGATGCTCCGTTTGCACAAGGGGAAGACAACCGCTTGCTGGATGTACTGGAAAATGAGGAGACACCCGATCCAGATAACGACCTGATGGGAGAATCCCTGAAGGTTGAGATTGAGCGGGCGCTTTCCAAGCTTACCAAGAGAGAGGCCGAAGTGATCAGACTCTATTTCGGGATTGGACGGGAGCACTCACTGACGCTGGAAGAGATAGGGGAACGCTTCGATCTTACGCGTGAGCGTGTCCGTCAGATCAAGGAAAAAGCCCTTAGAAAACTGCGCCATCACAACAGGAGTCTGGCCTTGCGCGTGTACCTGGGATGATATTTGCGAACAATTTGTTACAATTTCTACAGACATCATTCAACAAATCGGATTAAGCAAGTCATTAAGAGATAGGGATTTGGGTGAAAACCCCTGGCAACAACGGAAATGCCGGCAGGATACTTCCGAACTTTTACCGCGCTGAAGCGTAAAAATATGTAGAAAGACAAGGAATTCTGGTATAAAATCCTATCTTGGTACTAGGTATAAAGCGGCTCTATTGTGTAATAAGTTGTAGAAAGCATCACGCAAGAAAGAACGCGCTCGACCGTTCTATACTGGAACGATTGAGCGAATAAGCAGATTCATTATCACAGAAGCACCACTGGCAGCAGCAAAACGAAGGAGTACATTATGGCACACCTGAAAAACATATCCACATTGCTGATAGCCGCCTTCATTTTCACTGGCTGCTATACACAGGTCAGAGTCATAGAAGAGCGTCCGGCAAGGACGGTCTCGGACCGCCATGCTGCAGAGCAGACACAACCCGTAAGCGATCAGGATATTTACGACCTGGGCTATGAGGACGGTTTGCAAGATGCCGGATTGTACTTCAGGGACAATGACCGCTACCGCTGGTCAACCCGCTTCTATTACAGCCACCGCTACCCGCGACATCATTTCAGTACATCGTGGGGATTTGGCAGCCATGCTCACTGGAGCTGGGGCATTCATTATGGTTCCTGGGGATGGCATTCACCGTGGGATTCTTACTGGCATCACCCGTGGCATGCCTCCTACTGGCACTCCTGGCATAGCCCTTACAACTGGCACTCTGCCTACCGCTGGCATCGCTATCCGGCTTACGGCTGGCACGGTCCATTCGGATACGGTCCGAACTATTACGTCGTATACAACTATTACAACGTGACCGGCCAACCAGCCCGCACGCGTATGACGAGACAAC
>SKYW01000120.1 GCA_007127695.1 Balneolales bacterium
ATCCTCAAATTCGGTAAAAAAGACAACTTCTGGGAGATGGGCGATACCGGTCCGTGCGGACCCTGTTCCGAGGTGCACATCGACCTGCGTCCAGACGAAGAGCGCAAAAAGGTGGATGGCGCCACGCTGGTGAACATGGACGATCCGCGGGTCATGGAGATCTGGAACCTGGTCTTCATCCAGTTCAACCGGCAGAAGGACGGCTCGCTCAACCCGCTCCCCGCCCAGCACGTGGATACCGGCATGGGCTTTGAGCGCATCGTGGCTGTGCTTCAGGACAAGAAATCCAATTACGACACCGACGTCTTCACGCCGCTCCTCGACGCCATCAGCAAGCGGGCCGGCATTCCCTACGGCCAGTCGGAGGAGACGGATATCGCCATGCGCGTGATCGCCGACCACATCCGCGCCGTCAGTTTCGCCGTAGCCGACGGGGTCACCCCGAGCAACGAGGACCGCGGCTATGTCATCCGCCGCATCCTGCGTCGCGCCAGCCGCTACGCCTGGGACCGGCTCAACATCCGCGAAGCGTTCATGAGCAGCCTGGTGGATGTGCTTGCCGCCCAGTTCAAAGACATTTTCCCGGAACTGACGGAAAAGGCCCGGCACGTCAAAAAAGTGGTCGCCGCCGAAGAGATTTCTTTCCTCAGGACGCTGGACCAGGGCATCGCCCATTTCAACGAGATGGTGGATGCGCTCCCCGAAGAAACCGCGCAGGTGCCCGGTGAAGAGGCCTTCAAGCTGCACGACACCTACGGCTTCCCGATCGATCTGACCGAACTGATGGCGCGCGAGCGGGGCATCGCAGTCGACATGGAGGGATTCCAGACCCGGATGCAGGAACAGAAAGAGCGTGCCCGTCAGGCCGGCAAGTTCAGGGCGGACGATGATCCCGAAGCGTCAACCGGCATCACCCGCTTTTCAACAGCTGCAGGAACGGGTTCCGTCTTCACCGGATACGAGGGAAATGAAACGACCTGCCGCATCCTGGAAGCCGGCGAGTACAACGGAAAGCCGGTGGTGCTGCTCGACCAGACCCCGTTCTATGCCGAGAGCGGCGGACAGATTGCCGATACCGGCGTGATCACCAACCCCCGCACCGGTGAGAGCCTGAATGTGGTGGATGTTCAGTATGTGGGTGAGCACCGGGTCCATTTCGTGGACCGCAAGCCAAAATCCACCGAAGGCAGCTGGGTGGCTGCCGTGGATGGTGTACGTCGCACTGAGATAGAGCGTCACCACTCCGCTACGCACCTGCTGCACGCCGCGTTGCGGGAAACCCTTGGCGAGCATGTGGCGCAACGCGGATCGCTGGTCGCCCCGGACCGCCTGCGTTTTGACTTCTCGCATTACGAGCCGGTCACGACTGCGCAGCTCGATGAAATCGAAGAGCGGGTCAACGAGAAGATCCGTCATAACATCTCATTGGAGGAAGATCGGAACGTCCCGATCGAAGAGGCCAAAAAACGCGGTGCGATGATGCTTTTTGGCGAAAAATACGGGGAGAAAGTCCGGGTGATCACGTTTGATCCGGGGTACTCCGTGGAACTGTGCGGAGGCACGCACGTGGATGCCACCGGAAAAATCGGGTACCTGCGACTGGCATCCGAAAGCTCCGTTGCCGCGGGAATCCGAAGGGTGGAGGCCCTTGTGGGTACCGTCGCCGATCGCTATCTGCGCGAGGAAAAGCACCTGCTCCAGCGTATCCGGCGCCAGATTGGCAAAGGAAGCCAGCCGGATGAAGAAATCCTCCGCCTGATGGAGGAAAAAAAGCAGCTTGAAAAACAGCTGGAAAAGATGAACCGTCTCAAAGCCGGACTCCGGCTCGATGAATTGCTGTCGCAGCCGGTCACCACCGGCAAGGGCATCCGCCTGACTGCCGGTGAAATTGAAGGAGCGGACATGAACACGCTGAAACAGCTTGGGTATGATGCTCTGGACAAGGCACAAAAAAACACCGTGATCGTCCTCGGTTCGCGTGATAACGAGCAGGGGAAAGTCTATCTCATGGCAGCAGTGACCGACGATCTCATCGCAACCGGTATCAAGGCAGGCGCCCTGGTTGGCAGCCTGGCACGCACGGTCGGAGGCGGCGGCGGGGGACAGCCCAACCTGGCCACGGCCGGTGGCAGGGAGCCGGGAAAACTGAACGAGGTGTTTGATCAGGCAAAAACAGCACTTTCCTGATTCTTATGCCAGGCAGAATGATACGGCCCGATTCGGTGTTATATCGTCAGAAAATTCGGTAAATTTTTGTATCTTTGCAGCCGAAAAAAGAGACGGCAGACGTCGTAACATTTTGCAGATATAATAATATAGGATTGCCGCACAGCGTCTGACGATAATGTATGGCACGTATATGATGTATATATGATGTGTAAACAAGATTTATAACCAGATGTCCAATACAGATAAAGCTTCTATTACCAGCAGAACAGCATCCATTACAAAGGCTACTGATCTGCCCAAACCAACCAGGAAAACGCACAAAGGACTGAATATTTCCGAAGAGCAGCTTCTTGAGTTGTACGAATCCATGTACCTGCAGCGCCGCTTTGAGGAGCGTTCCATGCAGATGTACCAGAAAGGGAAATTCGGAGGGTTCCTCCATCTTTATATCGGTCAGGAAGCCGTATCCACCGGTTCGGGATTCGCCCTGAACGATGATGACGATTTCATCACCGCATATCGCGACCATGGCCACGGACTGGTCAAGGGGATCACACCCCAAAAAGCCATGGCCGAACTGTTTGGCAAGAAGGACGGATGCAGCCGCGGAAAAGGCGGATCCATGCACTATTTCGATCCGGAAAAACACATGTGGGGCGGACACGGTATCGTCGGTGCGCACCTGCCGCTTGCTGCCGGTATTGCTTTTGCCAACAAATACAAGGAAAACGACCGTCTCACCATCTGTTTCTTCGGTGACGGAGCGGTGGATCAGGGGGCGCTGAACGAAAGCTTCAACCTGGCTCAGCTGTGGAAACTGCCCGTGATCTACGTGGTGGAAAACAACGGATACTCCATGGGTACGGCGGTCCATAGGCACAGTGCCGGGAAACTGGCAGACCGTGCCATCCCTTACGGAATGAAATACGATGTGGTCAACGGGATGGACCTGTTCAGCGTCATCGAGAAGGTCAGCGAAGTGGCCAAGCATGTCCGCGAGACCCAGGAACCCTATTTTCTGGAGATCGTAACCTACCGCTATCGCGGCCACTCCATGAGCGATCCGGCCAACTACCGCACCAAGGAAGAGCTGGAAGAGTACAAGAAAATCGATCCCATCGAGCGGCTGAAGACCTACATCCTCGAGAAAGACATCGCGAAGGAAAAAGATCTGGAAGCCATTAATGAAAAGGTGGAAGAAGTGGTGCTCGAGGCGGTCGAGTTCGCCGAAAACAGCGACTTCCCGGATGAAGAGGAGTTGTACCAGGACGTTTACGCCGACGACGACTTCCCATATCTCACGTGACCGTTCCGTGCAGGCCGGTTGAGGAAAACCCCGAGGTCCGGCGGACGTGGCACCTCATCAACGATACAGATACAGAAATTCAGAATCACATTTAACAGAAAACATGGCGCAGAAACAATTCAGAGAAGTCATCCGTGAGGCCATCCGCGAGGAGATGGAAAGGGATGAGGATGTATTTATCATGGGCGAGGAGGTTGCCGAATATAACGGTGCCTATAAGGCCACCCAGGGGCTGCTGGACCAGTTCGGGGATATGCGTGTCCTCGACACACCTATCTCGGAGCTTGGATTTGCCGGTCTTGGCGTTGGCGCCGCGATGAACGGACTACGGCCCATCGTGGAATTCATGACCTTCAACTTTGCCCTGGTCGGCGTGGACCAGATCATCAACAATGCCGCAAAAATCAGGTACATGAGCGGCGGACAGGTGAAGATTCCGATCGTATTCCGCGGTCCGAACGGTTCGGCCGGTCAGCTTGGCGCGACCCACTCCACCGCCTTCGAAAGTTTCTACGCCCATTTCCCTGGCCTGATCACCATCCACCCGTCCGAGCCCTACGATGCCAAGGGGCTTCTCAAGGCGGCGATCCGCAACGACAGTCCGGTTATCTTCCTTGAGTCGGAGCAGATGTACGGCCTGAAGCAGGAAGTGCCCGATGAGGAGTATCTGCTTCCTATCGGTGAGGCCAAAGTAAAGCGCGAAGGTAAAGACGTTACGGTAGTTGCAGACGGCAAAATGTACCATGTCGCCAAACAGGCTGCCGAGCAGCTCTCCAAGGATGGCGTGGAAGTGGAGCTGATCGATCCGCGTACCATCAAGCCGTTTGACATGAAGACGGTCATCGAGTCCGTCAAGAAAACGAACCGGTGCGTGGTTTTGGACGAATCACATCCCTTCGGTGGTGTGGCGGCCGAGGTCGGCTTCCAGATTCAGCGCGAAGCGTTTGACTACCTTGATGCGCCGGTGCAGCGCGTGACCATCCCGGACGTGCCCGCACCATTTTCCAAAAAGCTTTTTGATATATGGATTCCCGGTCCCAAGCAGGTGATCGATGCCGTGAATGCCGTAACCTACCGGTCGTGAGCCGGAAGCAGGGATGCAGGGCCGGCGGCGATGTTGTGGCACCGGCTTGACATCCACCCGAAACAAACCGAATATTGCAGGAATCAGACTTTAAACAGACCAGATCAGAGGAATTTATATGGCAACAGTAATTGAGATGCCCAAACTCAGC
>SKYW01000219.1 GCA_007127695.1 Balneolales bacterium
AGGAAGGATACGGAATCGGCACGGATGGCATTGATTTTGCAAGTGAAATCGATGCCACGCTCATCGTTTCCGTGGACTGCGGCATCACCGCGGTCGATGAGACCGAGTATGCCAAAAGCAAGGGCATCGACCTTGTCATCTGCGACCACCACAATGCCGGTGAAGTGATCCCCGACGCCGTGGCCGTACTCGACCCCAAACAGCCCGGATGTCCCTATCCTTTCAAAGGACTCTCCGGTGCCGGAGTGGGCTTCAAACTGGTGCAGGCAACGCTGGTCCGGCTTGGCCTGCAGCCCGATGTCGCGCACCCCTATCTGGATCTTGTCGCCATTTCCATCGCCTCGGACATTGTCCCCATTGTGGATGAAAACCGCATTCTCATGCGTGAGGGCCTTCAGCGCATCAACACACAGCCGCGTCCGGGTGTCAAAGCGCTGCTCGACCGCATCCAGCTTAATAATACCGAGATATCCACTTCCCACATCGTTTTTTCACTCGGCCCCCGTATCAACGCCGCCGGACGTATGGGCGATGCCGCCGTTGCAGTGGCCCTTCTGATAGCCGAGGAAGAAGAAGAAGCAAACGGATATGCCGCCCGGCTGGAAAAAATCAACTTCCTGAGGCGCGATACCGATACCAAAACCATGGAAGAAGCGCTGCAACAGCTCAAGGAGCAGATAGATCCGGAAACCTGCTCCTGCCTGGTGCTTCACGACCCGGACTGGCACCTGGGTGTGATCGGTATCGTGGCTTCCCGTCTTGTGGACCTGTACTGCCGTCCCACCATCATGCTCAGTACCGTTGACGGACTCGTAAAAGGATCCGCCCGAAGCATCAACGGATTCAACATTTACGAGGCGCTGAAACAATGCGAAGACCTCCTGGTCCAGTTCGGCGGACACAAGTATGCGGCCGGCCTCACCATTGCGGAAGATCAGCTTGAAAGTTTCATTGAGCGCTTTCAGAAGATCACCAGCGATATGCTCTCCGAGCAGGATTTCAAACCGGAACTCATGATCGATACCGAGCTGCCTTTTTCTGAAATCACGCCGCGTTTCTGGAAACTGCTAAAACAGTTTGAACCGTACGGACCCAATAACCTGAAACCGGTTTTTGTCAGCCGGAACATTCACATTGCAGGCCGCCTTTCCATCGTTGGACAGGGACATTTGAAGATGCGCATTCGACAGGATGGGACCGGCGCCCTGGAAGCCATCGGTTTCAACATGAAAAAATTCGCAGAACCGCTGCGCAATGCCGGCTCGGCACCGGTGGACATTGCCTATTCTCTCGAAGAAAACAACTGGAACAACAGGACCACGCTGCAGCTGAGGATCAAAGATATCCACATCAACGGCGAACACGTGGCCTGAGCGTGATACCTGAGTACGGGACTGGAGCATAATGCCTGAGTCCATGACCTTAGCGTGATAAAGTTGCAGAAATACGAACCAGACAGTTTCTAAAGACGAAAAAACACCGTATATTTGGACTCTTCAAGAAAGTGGAGGGACTGTAGCTCAGTTGGTAGAGCAATGGACTGAAAATCCATGTGTCGGCGGTTCGATTCCGCCCGGTCCCACATCTATTCAAAAGCCTTGTATCGCAGTATTTACGCGGTGCCGGGCTTTTATTTTTTCAAGAGGTTTTATCTGCTGCTTATTTTTTATGGCAAAAATCCTGATTACATTACAGGTATATTGGCAATCTCAGGTAATCATCATTCATAAAAGAGGCATCGCTATGAAAAAAAACGCTTTTCTAAATAAAGCAGCTGCGTCTATTGCTCTTATCTCATTGTTTGCACTTGCAATGGGACTTGGCGGCTGCGGAACCAGTGAGCCTGCAAC
The DNA here is from genome assembly GCA_007127695.1 of Balneolales bacterium. Taxonomy (GTDB): domain Bacteria; phylum Bacteroidota; class Rhodothermia; order Balneolales; family Natronogracilivirgulaceae; genus SKNL01. Next base: position 1,851 of record SKYW01000219.1, read on the forward strand.
TGGCATTACTCTTACCGAGGAACAACAAAATTTGCGGGAGAACCTGTTTCAGGAAGTTGATGCCAAGTTGGAAACACTCCAGAATCTCAATGCCAGTGTTCTGAGTCCGCGCAATTATGAAGCCGGCAGGGACCACTACAAGCAGGCAGAACAGCACCTGATCCGGGGCAGGGACGTTGACCGGATCGAATCCGAATTGCAGCGGGCTATGCAAGCCTTCAATCGTGCCGAAGAAACAGCAGATCTGGCACAGGTTACTTTTCGGAGTGCTATTGAAGCCAGAAATGACGCTTTGGAAGCCAAAGCTCCTGTATTCAGCTCCAATAACTGGATGCAGGCCGATGCCCAATTCCGTACTGCGGCAGTGTCACTGGAAGACGGAAACGTAAACCGTGCCCGCGGACAGGCAGAGACAGCGGAAGATATGTTCCGGGCCGTTGAGCTGGAAGCCATCAAGGCAAACTATCTGGACGACGCACGGGAAACGCTCAGCATAGCCGCGGAGGAACAGGCGCAAGGCACGGCACCAAGAACTTTTGCAAAGGCCAAAGAGGAAATCGAGAACGTGGAACAGATGTTGGCGGAAGACCGGTATGATACGGAAGAAGCCGGACGTCTTGCGGAACTTGCTGCATACCGCGCCTCTTACACCCGCTACCTGCATCGTGAGATCACCCGCATGCGCAGCGAAAACGCCACTTTTGAGGACCTGTTCCTGGAAGTGGAGAAGCCGCTGATCCGGATTGCCGAAACAATGGACGTGGATGTCCGGTTCGACTCGGGCATCGATGCACCGGCCGAAACCATCATCGGTGAAATCGAAACTACCCTTGCCGACAAGGAGGCCCGTCTTGAATCCGCACAACAGCAGATTCAGAACCTCCGGATGGAGAACGAGAGCCAGGCTGGCCGGATCCGGGAGCAACAGAGTGAAATCGCCATGCTGCGTTCACAAATTGATGAAAAAGGCGACCTGGCAGGAATGCTGGAAGTGCAAAGAAAGCGCGACGAAGCTATCCAGAACGTACGCAACCTAATACCGCCCAATGACGGGGACGTTTTTCTGGATGGGGATAACATCCTGATCCGCTTGCATGGCCTTACCTTTCCAGTTGGACAATCGACCATTGAACCCAAATTCTTTGATCTGCTGAGGCGGGTACAGGATGCCATCCGTTTGTTCCCTGAGGGAAGGATTGCCATTGAGGGACACACCGATTCGCGTGGCAGCCTGGAATTGAACCAGCGATTGTCCGAAGAACGGGCCGATGCCGTCGCCCAATACATTCGTGCCAATATCGGCTCGGATATCACAATGCGTTCTATCGGATTTGGACCGGAACGCCCGGTCGCCAGCAACGATACGGAAGTCGGACGTGCGCGCAACCGCCGGATCGATGTTGTAATCACTCCGGGCTGGGCTGACTGAAATACTATTTCCCGGGCAGGTCCGCCTGTCCGGGCTCACTCCGTATCCATCCGGTGCCGCAGCCCTTTCTGAAGCAGCCTTGTGATGGGGCCGGGATGTCCCGTGCCGATTTTGTGCCCGTCAATGCTTACCACCGGCTGAATATCCGTGATGGTTCCCGTAAGCATGACCTCATCCGCCGTTCGGATTTCCTCGTCGCTGACCGGCATCAGCTTGACGGGGATGCCTTCTTCCTCCGCAATTTCAAACACCACATCGCGCGTTATGCCGGCCAGGATGTACGGGGAGTCGGGATAGGTCCACAATGTGCCGCCAAAAACGGCAATTGCATTATTTTTGTACCCTTCGGTGATAAAACCGTCCCGGACCATAAGTACGCCGCCGGCACCCCGCTTTTTCTCCTCCTGGGCAGCCATGACGTTGGGCAGCAAATTTACGGTTTTCAGGTCACACCGTGACCAGCGGATGTCCGGCACCGTTATGGCATGTCCCCCTTTTTCAAGGATATCGGTATCCGGCACAAACGGCGACGCCATCACCATGACGGTTGGCGGTGTTTCTGCAGGGGGATAGGCATGGGTCCGGGGCAAGGCGGCACCCCGGGTAATCTGCAGATAAATCGTGCCCTCGCCGCTCTGCAGCCGGTTTTCAGCCACAAGCTTCTCCATGATGCCCGGCAGCTCGTCCCGCTGCTTATCAGAAAACGGGATTTCAAGCTTCTGGATGCCCCGGTCCATTCGCTTCAGATGCGCCTCCAGGCGGAATAGCCGGCCATTGACCACGCGAATCACCTCATAGATGCCGTCACCAAAGAGAAAGCCACGGTCATTGACAGAAACAGTTGCTTCATCACGTGATGAAAACCGGCCGTTCAGATAAATTTGCATCGTTTTTTTTACTCCTGCTTATAATGATTTTTTCGTTGTGCCGGTAACAACCTCTTCCCGCAGCTTCGTCAGGTAGCCATCGATCGATCGGGATGCACGCTTCCCATCCGCTACCGCCTGGATCACCGTAGCTCCGCCGCGCGAGATGTCGCCTCCGGCGTAAATACCGGGACGGGTGGTGGCACCGTCGTCATCCACCACGATCGTACCCCATTGCGTGGTTTCAAGTCCCGGAGTGGTCTGCTGGATGATGGGATTCGGGCTCTGGCCGATGGCCACGACCACCGTGTCCGTTTCAATGATGAAGTTGGAGCCTTCTATCGGTATCGGCCGGCGACGGCCCTTCTCATCGGGCTCGCCCAGCTCCATTTTCTGGCACTCGATGGCCTTCACCCAGCCGTTTTCATCACCGTGTATGGCGACAGGGCTCGTCAGGAAGTGAAACTCAATGCCCTCTTCTTCGGCGTGATGGACTTCCTCAATGCGCGCCGGCATCTCTTCGCGTGACCGGC